>JAOZMA010000082.1 GCA_029934555.1 Acidimicrobiia bacterium
CGACACCGCTGATTCGACCCCGTCCATGGCAGTTCCGACCGCGTCCACGTCGTGTCCACGCTCGGCGAGACGACTCGACAGGGACTGTCGAATGCGTTGGTCGTCCTCGATGATCAGAATGGCTGCCACACCGCCACGTTACCGAAGATGCCCTCCGCCGGACGGAGTCCGAGGCGATTTCACGATCCCTTAACCGGACGTTATCCACACAAATCCGATTCCGCGGCATCATGGTCACGTGAAGAGGATCGTCTACCCGCTCATCTGGCTCGCCGTAACCGTGACTGCAGTGCTCATCGCGTCGGCGGCGGTGAGTAGCGTTCGCGACCAGGTCACCGACACGCCGACAGCGATACTCCCTCCCACCACCACGATCGCGATCAGCAGCATGGAACAACTTGTCGCAGATCCGGTCGATCCCTCATCGGCGGCGTCGGGGTCCATCGACGAGTCGACCACTTCTACGACGACCGCTCCGACGACAACCACATCCGCACCGCCCGAGACCTCGACGACGGTCCCGACAACAACCGTTCCCCCAGCTTCCGATTCTGAAGCGGAACCCATTGAGGCAGCAACGACCACGACAACCTCTGTCCCGACGACGACATCGACCAGCGCTCCCACGACTGAGATCCGGTCGTACGAACTCATCGGTGGCTCCGTCTCCGTTGAGATCGGCGACGGAACCGTCCGGCTCGCAGGGGCATCGCCCAAGCCCGGGTTCACGATGGAAGTCGAGAAGTCGGGTCCCGAAAAGGTGGAAGTCGAGTTCCACAACGACGACCGTGAGTCGCACTTCTCGGCGAAGTTCGAAGATGGGCACTTCGAGCCGTCGATCAGTGAGAGCGACGAAGAGAGCGACGACTAGCTAGCCGTCGGCAGCGATCAGGAAAGACCGAGCGAGCGGCGGATCCGTTCCTTGGACTCTGGTGGCAGTTCGAGTCGACCGTGATCGCTCGCCAGCGTCCGCACTCCCTCGAGTTCGTCAACGGTGAGACGGCACGATGCACACGTGGCGAGGTGGTCGATCGCGGCATCTGACTGCTCTCTCGACAGGTCCCCATCGAAGAAGTCGGGCAGCAGACCAGCGAGTTGATCGCAATTGACCTTCATGTCAGGTACTCCTCCAATTGTCTTCGCATGGATTCTCGTGCACGGGCAAGCCGCATCTTCACGGCCGACGCTGAGATCTCCAGGACAGCAGCGACTTCCGTCGTGGAGAGACCCTCCACGTCACGCAAAACGAATGCCGCACGCACCGACTCGGACAACGAGTTGATCGCCTCGTCGAGTCGGGCGACGAGTTCCCCTGCCAGCACCTGTTCCTCCACGCTCTCGGTCGGGCGGTCGATCTCGGCGGCAACAGCGACGGGATCCAGCGGGTCCTCGCGCCGACGCCGCGTCACGGCGACCGCCTCGCGGTATCCGATTCGGTAGATCCAGGCTGCGATCGGCCCATCGCCGCGGTAGCTCACGAGTGACCGGATCACTTTGATGAACGTCTCCTGGACGACGTCCTCGGCGAGATGTCGATCCCGGGTGATTCGATACGCCAGCGTGTAGACACCGTCCGCGAACGTGTCGAAAAGCCAGTCTGGTTCGGGGTTTTGCACGCTTCTTTGACTCATCACGACGCAACGGTACCCGACCTGGTCGGGTGTCGTTCATCGGCGGATCTTGTCCCAGAATGCGAACACGAGTGCAGCAGCAGCGAGGATCCACAGCACCCAGACGCCGGTCCAGAGCGCGAAGCCTGCGAATCCGACGGCAACGCCGATTCGCAGGCCCCGGTCGACGTTCGAGATACCCGATTCCAGAACTTCCCCGGTCTCGGCAGACTCGAATACTCGCCGCAACGCTCCCGGTGTCCGGGCGCCGACCACCCGCGTGACCTCTTCGCCGTCCGAGACCGCGATGGTCGTCGGCACCGCCATCACCTTGTACTTCTGGGCCAACGCACGGTTGTCGGCCGTGTTCACCTTCTGGAGCGGCACACGACCATCGAACTTCTCTCCCGCCTCGTCGATAAACGGGGCCATCGTCTTACAGACGGGGCAGTTGGTTCCGTAGAAGTAGAGCACTTCGGATTTGGTCTTCACGATCGTATCGCTCCAGGTAGAAAGGGCTTCTGATCAGCTACCGGCATCGCCGCCGTTCGTGCGGAGGTGCAACACAGCGTAGATCGGGCACCAGCCCATGATCCCCGTAGCGAGGAAGACACCACCGACCGCGGCGGCAACCCATCCCCATGGTGACGCGATCACGCCGCCGAGACCGAGTCCGATCAACACGACGCCGCCAACCACCCGAGCAATGCGATCCCAGCTTGCTTCATTCTTCATTGTGAACCTCCAAGTTCTGTTTCGTGGGGTATGACGCGGTGAAGAACGAATTGGTCACATGGATTCTTGAAGTACTCCGTAATCCGTAGTCCGTATAGGACGTCTGCGAATTCACCTTGGCTTGACGAAGGTCTTCTCGGAGTACGGACTACGGAGTACGGACTACTTGTCCGCCACTGAGCCTTCCCAGTCCCGGTGCAGGTTTGCGTACACCCCGCCTGCTTCCACTAGTTCACGATGGGTGCCGCGTTCGACGAGGCGGCCGGCGTCGAAAACCAGGACGGTATCGGATGCTTCTGCCGTTGAGAGTCGGTGCGCAACCGTGATCGACGTGCGACCCGATGTGAGACGTTCGATCGCCCGGCGAATCTGAACCTCGAGCGCAGGATCGACCGCTGACGTCGCCTCGTCCAGAACAAGAAGATCCGGATTGGCGATCCACGCCCTCACGATGGCGACGAGTTGCCTCTCGCCGGCAGACAGATTGCTCCCCCGCTCGCCAACCCGGGTATCGACGCCGTCCGGGAGGGCATCGACCCATTCGAGAAGACCGAGATCGGCGATCGCGGCACGAACCGCATCATCACTGGCGTCCGGTTTGCCGTACCGAACGTTGTCCGCGATCGTGCCTTCGAACAGGAACCCCTCTTGGGGCACGTACGCCACTCTGGAGCGCAGGGAATCGAACCTCACTTCGTCGAGCCGTACGCCTGCGATAGCGACCGTTCCGTCGGCGGGATCCAGAAGTCGAGTTGCGAGCTTCGCGAACGTGGTCTTCCCCGAACCGGTCTCGCCGACGACGGCGACCCGCTCCCCCGCCGCGATCGGAACGGTGACGTCTTTCAGCACGTCACCGCCAGTCGGGTAACGGAATCGGACGTTCTCGAACTGCACGTCGAGAGCGCGATCGGGCAACGAGACGCCACCGATTGGATCTGCCACTTCGATCGGCGTGTCGAGGAGATCGATCACCTTGCGAAGGCCGGCGCCTGCCGACTGTGCCTGGTTGATCGTCTCGACGAGCATCTGGACCGGTTCGACGAGAAGTGTTACGAGGAACAGGAAGGCGACAAGGGTCCCAGCGCTGAGTCCCCACGACACGCCGAAGATCACACCGACGGCGATGACCGACGCTGTGATGACGCCGGCGAAGAGCTCGGCCGATGAGAACAGGACGGCGGCAAGAGCTCCCGCTCCGTATTCAGCCTGGTACTGGCGATCGAGCGCCGTGCTGACCTTCCCCATCACCGCCGCCTCCATGCCGAACGCCCGCACCGTCGGAAGACCTGCGGTGGCCTCGCCTACGACGGAGAGCGAGTCGGCGACACGCTCCCGGACCTTGTCGTGGGCACGGCGCAGGATCCCCTGGAACCAGAGAAGCATCACCGAGTAGATGATCACGCCGATGGTGATCATCAGGGCGAGCCGCCATTCATACACCAGCATCAGCGCCACTGCGAGAAGGATCTGCGCCGCCCCGAGGATCATGCCGACGCCGCCCCACTCCATGAACTGCTGCATCGTTTCGATGTCCGAGGTAACCCGGCTGACGAGAGCCCCGCGGCGCTCTGATTGAACGTGGAGCATCGAGAGCTTGTGGAGATAGCCGAATGTGGTGACGCGAAGATCGGTGAGTCCAGTGACCGATGACCGGGCGAGGCGGGCGAGCGACACCCGCCGGGCCCACATCGCGATCGCAACGGCGACAAGGGCGAGGAGCCCCGATGTGACCACCGAACTGGTGTTCACCTGTTCGGTCGAAAGCAACACCGAGTCGATGATCCGCTGCACGGTGATCGGCACCACGAGTTGCAGCGCCGTTCCGAACACGGCGAGGGCGAGCGTCAACCAGAGCCCCTTGGACAACGCGGGAGCGATCTGGAACGCGCGGCGGAGGACGTGGCCGGTCGAATCGCTCACGACTGTCCCTCCTCTTCTTCGCGCCGGACCGCGTCTTCTTCGTATGCGCGGAGGAGTCGCTCATAACCGGGTTGTGTCGCGAGGAGATCCTCGTGACTGCCGTGGGCGACAACCCTGCCTTCGTCCATGAAGACGACCTCGTCGGTCAGCATGATCGAGGATCGGCGGTAGGCGACGATGACGATTGTCGATGGCAGCTCCGCGCCCTGGAGCCCACGCAGGATCTCGGTCTCAACAGACGGGTCGACCGCCGATGTGGCGTCGTCGAGTACAAGCACCCTGGGTCGACGCAGAAGCGCCCGGGCAAGAGCGACGCGCTGTCGCTGTCCACCGCTGAGCGTCGCTCCACGCTCCCCTATCTGGGTGTCATAACCGGCCGGCAGTTCGGTGATGAATCGCTCGACACCGGCGAGTCGCATGGCTCGAAGGACGTCTTCGTCGGCAACGCCCGACCCGAGAGTCACGTTGCCCCACACCGTGTCGTCGAAGAGGAACGATTCCTGAGAGACGTACGCGACCTCGAGAGCGAGTTCGGATCGGGCGAACTCGCGGAGGTCACGTCCATCGATGTGGATCGCTCCGTCGCTCGGGTCCCAGAGGCGGGCCAGGAGCATCGTCAGCGTTGACTTGCCCGATGCCGTGGGTCCGACGATGGCGACGGTGCGCCCCGCGGGAATGTCGAACTGGACATCGGTCAGGACCGGCTCCCCGTCCGCGTACGAGAACTGCACGTCCTTCGACTCGAGACCGGCCCCGTCCACCATCGGACGGGCGTCGAGCGATCCATGATCGATCGTCTCGTCGGCGTCGAGGATCTCCTGAACCCTGGTCCAGGCGGCCTGGCTGTGTGCCATCTCGAAGATGACGAAACCGATGAGTTGAAGAGGGAATGCCATGAGCGTGATCAGGTAGGCGACGGTCACCAGCTGGCCCGCCGACATGGCACCGTCCCCGACCAGGATCGCCCCGGCGACGAGAATGACGATGTTGATCGCTGCCGGAAGCGATTCAACGATCGCACGGAAGTTCGCGAATCGAACGCCGATGTCGATGAGTCGGGTTTGGAGGATCTCAGATGCGGCCCGGAATCGTTCAGTCTCTTCCGCCTCGCGTCCAAGCGCTTTGACGGTGAGCGCACCGTCGATGCTCTCGTGGGCGATCTCACTGACCGTTCCGCGTTCGTACTGTGCGGCTTCGAAGTCGGTGAACAGCGAGAACGCCCCTCTGATGTCGATGGACACGAGAACCGAAAGGCCGATGAGAGCGATGACGCCGAGGATCCAATGCGTCGCGAAGACGAGCACGATGGTTCCGATCAGAAGCAACGACGCACCGGTCGCATATGGCAGCGGGGCGAGTACGAAGGTCCCCGTCTGGGTGTCGATTTCGCTGACCGACAGCAGGTCGCCGGTGGAGCGTCGATCGTGCCATGCCAGCTGAAGTCGCAACTGATGCTCGATGAGCTTCTCGCGGGCGTCGGCACGTGTACGGAACTGGAGTGCGCTCGCCGCGGTTCTGCGGAGTGTGATCCCTACTGCTTTCCACAGTGCCACCGCCATGACAGCGAGGACGGAGAGGGTCACCTTGTTCCCTATCTCCTCACCGCCGTCGAGGACGGGGATGATCACGAGATCGGTGACACGTCCAACCACGACGGCCGAAGCCAGGATCGCAGACACGAACAGTGCTGCTCCGAAGACCGCAAGAGCGAACGACCATGGGTGCCACCGGACGAACTGCCGGATCAGCCGCATCCCACCGGAGAACACCTCCCCGAGACGGGGCGCGTCGGCGTCGTGTCGGGTGGAAGCGGTCATGGGAGGAATGGTAGGTGTCGGAGTAGATCAGTAGATCAGAAGGGAGAGCCACGAGCCATGAGCTGCGAGCTGCGATCAAGACTGCCCGATCGAATACGGAATACGGATTACGGACTACGGACTACTGGTTCCTCGGATATCATGGACACAGCGAGGAGATGGCATGAACAACGAGGAATTCCAGGTTCGGGCGCGAGCGGTGGTCAACGACCCCCACTTGACGTTCCACCAGCGCCGGCACTACCTCGCGGGGCTCGCCGAAGAGGCCCTCGAGTATCCGGAGCTCTCCGAAGAGGTCACCGAAGCCCTCAACAAGCGGATCATCTGCGACATGTACGAGGGGCATGCCCCCTACCGGGCACGCTACATCCTCCCCGACTATGCCAGGGCGCTGCAGAACGGCTCGGCGTTCCTCGAACTCGACCCGCCTGAGACTCTCGACGATGCCCTCAACTTCCTCCTCATCATGTACACGCAGGTGCCGTCGATCACCGGCTACCCGGTCTATCTCGGCGATCTTGACAAGATCCTCGTTCCATACGTGGACGGCGTATCGGACGATCATCTCTATCGGTCCCTGAAACGCTTCTGGATCGCGATCGACCGGATCCTCCCCGATGCGTTCACCCACATGGATCTCGGTCCGCGAGATGGCCGGATCATCAGAACGATCTTCCGGATCGAACGCGAACTGCTCCAGGTCGTCCCCAATCTCACCTTCAAGGTCGATCCGACGATCACGCCGGATGACCTCATCGAAGACGCCGTCGAGACCGTTTTCGAGACGGCCAAGCCTCACTTCGTCAATCACCCGTTGATGATCAGAGACTTCGGAGACGAGGAGTATGCAGCGGTCAGTTGCTACAACTCGTTGCGGATCGGCGGCGGCTCGCACACCCTCAACCGCGTCAATCTGAAAGAAGTCGCCCTCATCCACGATGGAGACACCGAGGCATTCTTCGCCGAGACGCTCCCCCACTACGTCGAGTTGAACGCTCAACTGATCGAGGTTCGGATCCGCTATCTCGTCGAAGAGGCCCGGTTCTACGACCACGACTTCCTGGCGAAGGAGGGACTGATCTCCCTCGACCGCTTCTCGGCGATGTACGGGGTCTTCGGGCTCGCTGAGTGCGTCGACATCCTGATGGCCAACGCAGGCAGGGACGGCCGATACGGTCGGGATGACGAAGCGAACGCTCTGTCACACAGGATCGTTCGCACCATCGCCGGTCAGGTCGCGGATCGCCCCATGCCGTACTGCGAGGGCAACGACGGTCGAAGCATGCTGCACTCTCAGTCGGGGATCGACGTCGACCTCGAGGTGACGGCCGGGACCCGCATCCCGATCGGCACCGAGCCATCCATGTATGAACACATCGCCTGTGTCGCTCCACACCACGACGCCTTCATGGCGGGGGTCAGCGACATCTTCCACGTCGAGGACACGGCTCGACGCAACCCTCAGGCCGTCGTCGACATCATCCGGGGTGCCTTCGAGGAGGGCATGCGGGATTTCACCTTCAATCTCAACTCCAACGGGTTCATCCGGATCACCGGCTACCTCGTTCGGAAGTCCGATGTCGAGGCATTCTCCGCTGAGGGAGGACGGCACTCATCGACGGTGTTCGCTGCCGGCTCGGTCGAGAACTCGCATGTTCTGGACCGTTCGACGAAACGCGTTCTGGTCCGTGAACACCACACCCGGCCGCCTCAATAAGGTCCTTCGCTTCTCGACGGTCGACGGACCCGGCAACCGGTTCGTCATCTTTGTGCAGGGATGCAACTTCAACTGCGTCAACTGTCACAACCCGTACACGATCGCTGACTGCAACCACTGTGGTCTCTGCGTCGATCCCTGCCCGGAAGGCGCTCTCGACATCGAGCCGGGTCCAACGGTCGTCGTCGACCTGGCCGCATGCACGAGCTGTGACGTGTGCATCGAGGTGTGCCCGTTCGACTCGACACCGCTGGCATACGAAACCTCAGTCGATGAGATCATCGATCAGATCCGCGAAACCTCGAAGTTCCTCTCCGGCATCACCATCTCCGGAGGCGAAGCGACGCTTCAACCCGACTTCGTGTTCGACCTGTTCTCGGCCGTGAAGGCGGACCCCGATCTCGCCCATCTCACAACCCTCGTCGACACCAACGGGTCGGCGCCGGTTGCCCTTTGGGACCGGCTCTCGCCCGTCATGGACGGTGCCATGGTTGACCTGAAGGCGCTCGACGAAACCGCCCACATCCAGCTGACCGGCGCATCGAACGGACCGGTCCTCGAATCCATTCGACATCTCGCATCGATCGGTCGGCTCTCCGAGGTTCGCCTCCTGATCATGCCCGGCTACAACGACGACGCAGCTTCCATCGAGAAGACCGTGTCATGGCTGAAATCCGTCGATCCAGACATGAGGATCGTCGTCATCGGCTTCCGGAACCACGGAGTCAGACCCGGCCTGGAGTATCTCACCGAGGCGGACAGCGAACTCACAGGGCGCATCGGAGAGGTCGTTCGCAATGCTGGTTTCCAGGACGTTCTGGTGGTGTGAGCCGAGCAAGCTGCCAGCCACGAGCTACGAGCAGGACCGGGCTCTTACTCAGTACTCAGAGGACCCGCGGATAGGGACACGATCCTCTTCCTCCCCCTCAGGGGGAGGTGCCGACGAAGGAGGCGGAGGGGGTCAAATGCCG
>JAOZMA010000083.1 GCA_029934555.1 Acidimicrobiia bacterium
TCGGGCACACGGTCGATGCATATCGACGCGATCTCGAGCAGTTCACGACGATGTGTCATCGGCTCGGTGTCGAGCGTCTTGACGCGGTCGAACGGCGCACCGTTCGACGTTTCCTCTCCCAACTCACGACGCTGCACTACTCCCGTCGATCGGTGGCGAGGAAGGCCTCGGCGGTTCGAGCGTTCCTCGAAGATGCTGCTCGCCGTGGACAGATTCCGGCGAACCCCGCGTCGGGTGTCCCACAGCCGAAGCGGCCGGGAACGCTCCCGAAATCCATCCCCGCTCCAACGCTCGAACGGTTCCTCGATGACCTTGATGGATCCGATCCCGTCGATCTGCGCGATCGGGCACTCCTCGAAGTCCTCTACGGAACCGGTATGAGAGTCTCGGAAGTCGCAGCCATGACCGTGAATGACATCGGGGCAGGACGTTTCATCACCGTGCATGGGAAAGGCAGCAAGGAGCGGGCTGTGCCGATCGGCGACCAAGCACGGCGAGCCACCGAGGTTTACATGGACGGGGGGCGTCCGGCTCTCGCCCGATCCACTGGTGGAGATGCGCTCTGGGTGGGTGTTCGAGGTGGTCCACTCGGACAGAGGGGCATCCGACGTATCGTCAAACAACGCCTCGGGACGTTCCCCCACGCGCTCCGTCACTCGTATGCCACGCATCTCCTCGAAGGGGGCGCGGATCTGCGCAGTGTCCAGGATCTACTCGGACACACTGAACTGGCGACCACGCAGATATACACTGCCGTCACCCGAGAGCACCTCAAGAAGACGTATGAGCGGAGCCACCCACGTGCATGAACGCCGAGATGACGAACTCGTAGATCTCTGGGAGTCGTTCAAGACCACCGGTGACGAGCGCGCCAGGGAAGGTCTGATCCTCCATTTCTCGCCGCTTGTGAAGTTCGTCGCGGGCCGACTCGGTTCGGGTCTGCCCCGCAACGTCGATCCGTCCGATCTCGTGTCCTACGGGACGTTCGGGCTCATCGACGCTATCGACAAGTTCGAGCCCGAGCGCGGATGGAAGTTCGAGACCTACGCCGTCAACCGCATCAAGGGGGCGATCCTCGACGAACTGCGGGCCCTCGACTGGGTCCCCCGATCTGTCCGGGCGAGAGCCCGCGAGATCCAGCGCTCGATGGCCGAACTTGAACACGGTCTCCAGCGCACGGCCACGGACGAGGAGTTGGCGGACCACATGGATCTCCCCGTCGACTCTCTACGCGACCAACTCGGTGAACTCTCGACGTTGGGTTTCGTGGCTCTCGACGAGCTGCTCAATCCGGACGAGCGCGACTCGTCGTCGGTTCGCGACGTCGTACCCGACTCGGGAGCTCTCGATCCGAGCGGATCGTTCGAGAAGGAAGAGACGAGGTACCTCCTCGCCGACTCGATCAACCGGCTACCCGAGCGAGATCGCCTCGTCGTGACGCTGTACTACTTCGAAGGCCTCACCCTCGCCGAGATCGGCTCGGTGCTCAACGTCACCGAATCCCGTGTCTGCCAGATCCACACGAAGGCAGTCCTGAGCCTGAGGAACAGGTTCATAGAGACGTAGAGACGAGTAGATCAGTAGATCAGCGCAGAGTAGATCAGTGCTGCTCTACTGCTCTACTGATCTACCACTCAGCTGAGACCAGGTTCGTTCTACGCGAAGACTGCTCCTACACTTCCTCAAAATTCGCACGTTCACTACAAACCCCTGAGGTCGGGTCGCTTTCGCGGTCTGTGGGGTGTTACGGGTGGGCGGAGGCGTGAACCCGAACACAGGAGGAACCACATGTCAGTGGTGAGTATGCGTCAGCTGCTCGAGGCCGGAATGCACTTCGGCCACCAGACCAGTCGTTGGAATCCGAAGATGCGTCCGTACATCTTCACGGAGCGCAACGGGATCCACATCATCGATCTTCGACAGACGCTCGAAGAGGTCGAGAAGTCGTACAACCTCGTCCGCGACGCCGTTGCAGACGGTGGAACCGTGCTCTTCGTTGGCACGAAGAAGCAGGCGCAGGGTGCGGTCGAGGACGCAGCCAACAAGGCCGGCATGCCGTATGTCAACCACCGGTGGCTCGGCGGCATGCTCACGAATTTCCAGACGATCCACAAGCGGATCCTCTACATGCTCGAACTCGAGCAGATGGAGAGTTCCGGAGAGATGGAGTCGCTCCCGAAGAAAGAACGCCTCCGCCTTCGTCGTGAGCTCGAGAAGCTCCACACGGTGCTCGGCGGCGTGCGCGACATGAAGCGTCCACCGGATGCCGTCTTCGTGATCGACGTACTTACGGAGCACATCGCCGTCGCCGAAGCGAAGCGTCTCGGGATCCCGCTCATCGCGATCGTCGACACGAACTGTGACCCGGATCCCGTCGACATCGTGATCCCCGGCAACGACGACGCGATCCGAACACTTCTTCTCATCAGCGATGTCATCGCACAGGCGGCGATCGATGGGCGTGAGATTCGTGAAGCCAAGAGCAAGGATGCTCCTGCCAAGGACGCCCCTGCCAAGGACGCCCCTGCGAAGAAGAACAAGAAGAAGGCTGCTTCGACACCTCCGCCGGCGGCCGATGCCGTGGTCGTGGAAGAGGTTGTCGTGGTCCTCGATGAGATCCAGGCAGAGAGCGCGGCCGCTGATGGCGGAAGTGCTGAGGACAAAGAAACTCCGAAGGAGACGTCGTGAGCGACTTCACCGCAAAGGATGTTCAGGCCCTTCGCCAGACAACCGGCGCAGGGATGATGGACGCGAAGCGAGCACTCGCCGAGACGGGCGGAGACATGGACCGTGCGAAGGATCTGCTCCGTGAGCAGGGACTCTCAGACGCAGCCAAGCGTGCCGATCGCGGTCAGAGCGAAGGGACGATCGGTTCGTACCTGCATAGTCAGTCCGGCCGTCCCGTCGTGGGCGTGCTTGTCGATCTCGCATCCGAGACGGACTTCGTTGCCAAGAGCGACGAGTTCCAGGGGGTCGCGAACGACATCGCCATGCACATCGCTGCGGCCCAGCCGACATGGATCACCCGCGAAGACGTCCCCGAAGATGCCATCGCCGACGAGAAGCGCCTCATCGCCGCCCAGGCGGTCAATGAGGGGAAGCCGGAACACATCGTTGAGAAGATCGTCGAAGGGCGCATCAACAGCTTCTACGCCGACAACGTGCTCTACGACCAGGAGTTCGTGAAGACGGAGACCTTCGAGGGCACCGTTGGAGAACTCGTCACACAACTGGCGTCGAAGATGGGTGAGAACATCAGTGTCTCGAAGATGGCCAGAGTGGCCGTCGGCGAGGAGACCTGATGCGCCGGGTCGTTCTCAAGCTCTCCGGGGAGGCATTCGCCGATCCGGAGACGCAGTATGGGATCGACCCGACGATCGTTTCTCGTGTCGCCGAGGAGATCTCCGGCGTACAACGCGAGGGATACGAAATCGGGGTCGTTGTCGGTGGCGGCAACATCTTCCGAGGTGTCTCGGCGGCTGCGGGAGAAATGGACCGGGCGAATGCCGATTACATGGGCATGCTCGCCACGGTGATCAACGCTCTCGCTCTGCGCGACGCTCTGGAACGAGCCGGTTCGCCGGCCCGGGTGCAGACGGCGATCTCGATCCAAGAGGTCGCTGAACCGTACATCCGGCTCCGAGCGATCCGACATCTCGAGAAGGGGCGGATCGTCATATTCGCCGGCGGTACCGGCAACCCGTTCTTCACCACCGATACAACGGCGGCGCTGCGCGGAGCCGAGATCGGCGCTGCCGCGATCCTCAAGGCGACGAAGGTCGATGGTGTCTACGACGCCGATCCGGCAACCACACCGGATGCCCGCCTCCTGAGCAGCGTGACCTACATGGAGGCCATCCAGCAGCAGCTTGGGGTCATGGATGCGACCGCCATTACGATGTGCATGGAGAATCACCTTCCGATTCGCGTGTTCAATATGAACCGGCCGGGCAACATTGTCGGAGCCGTACGCGGAGAGGACGTTGGAACCCTGGTTCACTGAGGAGGCGCCGTGATCAACGACCTGATGAAAGATGCCGACCACAAGATGGACCAAGCCGTTGTGCACACGATGCAAGAGTTCGGCGGAATCCGAACGGGTCGTGCGAATCCCGGGCTCTTGAGTCGTATCAACGTCGACTACTACGGAACTCAGACCCCTCTCCAGCAGATCGCAGGGTTCACGGTTCCGGAGGCTCGATTGCTGGTCATCCAGGTGTACGACAAGACGGCGATTCCCGCTATCGAACGAGCGATCCAGGAAGCGGACCTGGGCCTCAACCCCTCGAACGACGGCAACGTGATCCGTCTCTCCTTCCCCTCCCTTACCGAAGAGCGTCGCAACGAGCTCATCCGTGTCGTGCGGAACATCGCTGAAGACGGACGTATCGCGATCAGGAACGTCCGACGCCATTGCAAGGACCGAATCGAATCGGAAGACGTCTCCGAGGACGACATCCGTCGCGCCGAGAAAGTGCTTCAGATAAAGACGGACGAACACATCGGCCGCCTCGATGAGATTCTCGCGACGAAAGAGGAAGAGCTCCTCGAGGTATAGGGGTGTGTTGAGCAATGCCCACAGATGACGGTCGCGCGGCGGAAGAAGATCCGTCGCTCGATGACACCGCCACATCATCCGAGAGCCATGCTGCCGTGGCGGGCTTCGAATCGACAGATGCGCCGCTCGAGCCGTTCGGGGAAGTACTCTCAGGAGCCATGGACGCACACGACCCCGACGCAACCGGCGAACTCGACCTGCCAGGCGTTGACGAGAACCTCAATCCTCAACCGGCTGAAGCCGATCCCGGCTTCGACGGATGGCTCGACGACAAGGAGATTGCGGCGAAGACCGACGACCCGTACTCCTCGCTCTCCGAATCCGAGGAGGAAGACGACGGCGCGGCAGAGATCGCAGACTGGATGGCTTTCACCAGCTCCGCTGCAGACGAACCGGCCGTCTCCGATGACGTAGAGGTTGTGGTCGACGTCACCGACACGGTGGTGTCGGGAGATGAGACAGCAGATAGTGACCCCGCAGAACCGACCGGCGATGTATCGGTTGAAGAAGACTTGCCGCTCGTCCAGATCGTGGAGCCTGATGACCCTCCGGCGGAAGACACCGTCGAGCTCTTCCTCGACGACTCAGCGCCCGAAGAGGAAGAGGATGTCGAAGAGGATGGCGAGTCGCTGGAAGCCTCAACCGACGAGCCGTCCGACGAAACTCAGGACGACGCTGTCGAAGAAACTGCAGTTGAGGAATCCGTTGAGGTCGACGAGGCCGACGGAGCCGACGAGGTTGTTGTCGACGAAGTCGCCGTAGAGGAGTCCGTCGTGGACGAGGCGTCCGCCGTGATCGAAGAGCCGATCGAACCGGTCGAGAACGTCGACCCGGAGAAGTTGGCGGTATTGCCGATCGTGCCGATCGGTGTTGCAGCGGCGGAAAGCGATGGTCCATCCGACACCGACACCGACGCACGTGCGACAACCGATGCGGATGATGACACCGGTGAGATACCGATCGTCGGCTTGGGCGCATCAGCGATCGAATCGGATGACCAACCAACCGTCTTCGACGGCGAGGACTTCACAGAAGAGCACTATCTCGACGCGGCGACAAGCGAGCATCGCGACCTCGCCGCGGCGATCGTCGCGGCGGAAGCGCAGAACACCGAACAGGTAGCGCTCTCCGCTGCGATACCGGGACTTGATGCCGGCGTTGTGGGATTCGACGACGTAGTCGACGCGCAGGGAGGAGATGAAACGGCCCCGATCGCTCCGCCCAAGTCATCTGACCTCGTCGTTCGCGTCGGGACCGCCGTTGCCCTGATCGCGGCCTTCTTGCTCTCTCTGCTCTGGCGTCCAGCGATCATCGTGCTTGCGCTCGCAGCATTCGTCATCGCCGCAGGGGAGTTCTACAGCGTCCTGATGCACCGTCGATACAAGCCATTGTCGATATTCGGTTTCCTGGGGATCATCGGTGCGGGCCTCGGAACCGTCGTCTGGGGGGTCATCGCGATTCCGATCGCGTTCGCTCTGATGATCACTGTGATCCTGCTCTTCGATGCGGTCAGTCAACGTCGGCAAGATGCCGTCAGCGGATTCGCGCTCACCATTCTTGTTGCGGTCTGGATCGGTGGGTTGGGCGCTTTCGCGTTCCCCATCATCGCGGCCGACAACTACCAGGCGCTGGTGCTCACCGTCGTGGGTGTCGTTGCCCTCGTCGACATCGCCGCGTATTTCGTGGGCAGGACGATCGGAAGCCGCCCCTTCTCTCCGACCATCTCCCCGAAGAAGACGATCGAGGGTTTCATCGGCGGCACGCTCATGGCTCTCCTCGCCGGAGCCGCCGCGAGCTTCTTCGTCGAGGCGATCGACCTTCCTGCGGGCCTCGTCCTTGGTGCTGTTGTCGCAGTCTTCGCTCCGTTGGGAGATCTCGCCGTGTCGGTGATCAAACGATCGCTCAATATCAAGGACATGGGTTCGATTTTGCCGGGGCACGGCGGGCTCCTCGATCGAATTGACGCCATCCTCGCTGTGATTCCCGCGGCATGGGCAGCGCTCGTATGGTTGGGCCTGCTCTGAACCCGATCGTCGTCCTGGGGGCCACCGGGTCGATCGGTCACCAGACCCTCGACGTAGCCGTTCGTCTCGACCGAAAGGTGGTCGCTCTCGCATCGGGATCGCTATCGGACGAGATCGTGGATCTGGCCGATCGATATCCGGACGCATCCATCGCCGTGGCCCACACCCCCGAAGGCCCCGTGGATGCCGCGATTGAACGGCGGATCGAGTTCGGGTCGGAAGCTGTAACCGCCCTCGCCCGACTGCCGGGAACCACGGTGGTGAACGGCATCGTCGGGGCAGCGGGCCTCGAATCATCGCTCGCTGCGCTGGAGAGTGGAAACCGACTGGCTCTCGCCAACAAGGAGAGCCTCCTGACCGGTGGCTCCCTCGTCCTCTCGGCGCTCGAGTCGGGCAGCGGTGAACTGATCCCGGTCGACAGCGAACACTCGGCCATCTCCCAGTGTCTCGAAGGAGAGTCCCTCGAAGAGATCCGCCGGGTGATACTCACTGCATCAGGGGGCCCGTTCCACTCCCGCCCCGACGTCGATCTCGACGAAGTCTCCGTTGCCGACGCGCTGGCGCACCCCACATGGGACATGGGAAAGCGGATCTCGATCGATTCAGCGACGCTCATGAACAAGGCGTTCGAGGTCATCGAGGCACACTTCCTCTTCTCCCTCGACTACGACCAGATCGACGTCGTCATCCATCCGGGGAGCTTCGTCCACTCGCTCGTGGAGTTCATCGACGGTGTCGTCAAGGCAGAACTCGGCCCGCCCGACATGCGGAAGCCGATACAACGTGCGTTGACGTGGCCCGGACGGATGCCGGCGCCCGCGGAGCCGATCGATCTCATGGGCACCGCTCTGACCTTCTCCGCTCCGGATCGTGAACGGTTCCCCGCCCTCGACCTCGGATACGAGGCGGGGAGAAGGGGAGAGAACGGCCCGGCGGTCCTCAACGCCGCCGATGAGGTGGCGGTCGCCGCTTTCCTGGATCGAAGGATCCGGTTCACGGAGATCGTCGAGGTGGTTGAGGATGCCCTGAACGCCGTGCCATCGGCACCGATCTCAACGCTGGCCGACGCCCTCGCCGCCGATGCCCACGGACGTGCCGCCGCTGCCGAGGCGATCGCCCGACGGGCCTCCCGGTAATCGAACGTGGCCGGTACCGTTGCTCGCATGAGACCGAGTACTGGAACCCGCTGATGGGCACCGCCGTCATGCTGATCGGTATCGCTGCGATGATCGTCGTCCACGAGGGTTCACACTTCGTCGCTGCGAAGGCATTCGGGATGAAAGCCACCGAAGCGTTCTTCGGTTTCGGTCCCCGGATCTGGTCGATGACGCGAGGCGAGACCGAATACGGCATCAAGGCCATCCCGCTCGGCGGGTACGTGCGGATCATCGGGATGAATCCCCTCGAAGAGATCGATCCCGACGATGAAGAGCGAACCTATCGGAACTCACCCTTCTGGCAGAAGGCGATCGTGGTACTCGCCGGGATCTTCAGCCACTTCGTCATGGCTACGTTGCTGTTGGTCACCGTCTTCGCCATCTGGGGTGGCGTGGCCACTGATGAAGACGGCAATCGGATCCCAACTCTTGCGCTCTCGGTGGTCGCCGAGACCACGCCAACCGGCGACGTGTCTCCTTCGACAACCGCCGGATTCCTCGCCGATGACGTGCTGAGGACGTATGAGGGAACCGCACTTGTGTCGTGGGATGACTTCGTCGATCGAGTGAGGGCCGACGGTGGACGAACGGTTCTGATCGGATACGAGCGCGATGGGGTGACAGCCGAATCTGCAACGACGCTCGCGTTCGCCGAGATGCCGGTCATCGTCGACGGTGCGGTCGTCACGGATGCGAACGGGGACGTCGTCTACGAGGAGGTCGGCTACTTCGGAGCCGCTCCCGAGATCGAGAGAGACCGACTCGGCGTCTTCGGTGTCGTGCATGCCGCGTACCGCGGGGTCTGGGACGCGACGATTCAGAGCGTCCAGGGGCTCTGGCAGCTGATCATCGGGTTCCCACAGCTCTTCATGTCGGTCTTCGGCGGGAACGATGAGGTGCTCGATGAGGTGCGTCCGATCAGCCCGATCGGACTGGCCAGGCTGGCCGGCCCGATGGAGACCACGCTGATGATGCTGGCCCTCGTGAACGTCTTCGTCGGAGTGCTGAACTTCGTACCCCTCTA
>JAOZMA010000084.1 GCA_029934555.1 Acidimicrobiia bacterium
AGAAGCACGGGTTCGCCCCATCCGAGGTCTTCAGCGTTGCGGATCATCTGTCCGCGGGCGGTGTTGCTGTCCGCGGGTTGATGATCATCCCACCGAGGGTGGACCGGCCTGAAGATGCCCGTCTGTGGTTCGTTGCTCTGCGCGATCTTCGAGACTCCCTTGTGGCCGAGCATCCGAACGCACGGGACCTCTCGATGGGTATGACGGACGACTTCGAAGTGGCCGTGGAAGAGGGTGCAAGCATCGTTCGCGTAGGACGGGCTATCTTTCAGGCTACGAACTAACGAACGCTCTCTTGAGGATTGACTATGGCAACGTTCTGGCAGAAGTCGCTCTTCTACCTTGGGCTCGTCGATGACGACGATGCCGCCGATGGTGGACAAGCCGGAACCGGTGCACCGCCCCCCGGCCCCGGTGCCGAACCGCCCCGTGTCGTAACGGCGCGTCCCCCGGGGAGCGTGGCCGGACGTCGGATCGATCCGCCATCAACGGATCGCAGAGAGACGTCATGGGATCACACGGAGGCAGGCGTCTACGTGCAAACAGGAGCCCAGGGGGTTCGGCCGGTCGAAACGCCGCCGTCCTCGCTCACAGGGTCTGGCACGACAGAGGTCATCGTGGCTCGCAATTTCTCCGATGCCCAGATGCTGGCCGACGGCATCCGATCGGGTCGCGCCCTCGTACTCGACCTTCGATCGACCGAACCGGAGATGGTCCGCCGACTCGTCGACTTCACGTCGGGGCTCACCTACGCGCTCGATGGAAAGATGGCGAAGATCTCGCAGGGGGTCATTCTCGTCAGCCCGGCTGGTGTCGCCGTGAGCAGCGACGAGCTCGATCGTCTTGCCACGCTCGGGCTCTATCGATCGTCCTGATCTGTGCTCACGCTCGTTTGCGGGATTCTCCGCCTCGCCATCTGGGTCATCATCGCGTGGATCGTCCTGAGCTACGTCGTTTCGTTCGGTCGCCTGGGATACGATCATCCGGTCCGACGCCTCTATGACGGGTTGTCCAAGGCGATCGAACCGTTCATGCGACCGATCCGAAGCATCATCCCGCCCGTCAGGATCGGAGGGGCGGCACTCGACCTCTCGCCACTCATCCTCATCCTCGGATTGAACCTGCTGGTTATGTTCTTGTGCTGATCAGACCCCGGCGATACTGAGAACAACGTCGACGCCGTTGATCGTGGTGGGATCCTCTGTGATTGACTCTTCTCTCTCGACGGCCGTCGCGAGGACCTCGCCGGCGATGAACGCCTCGTGACCATCGAATGCGTCGATGATCGAGGCGTCATCGGACGCCCACCGAACGCGGATGCGATCCGCCACTTCGAACCCCTCCGAGCGCCGCATCATCTGGATCCGGTTGACGATCTCGCGTGCGATACCCTCAACGACGAGCTCATCGGTGAGTTGAGTATCGAGTGCAACGGTGATGGAGCCCTCCGTTGCGACGACCATCCCCTCACGGGGGCTACGCACGACGACCACGTCATCGATGCCAAGAGGCTCCCCGGCCACTGAGATCGCCCCGGTTTCGAGGAGCTCAGTGACAGCATCGTGATCGAGAGCCGCGATGCCGGCTGCGACCGTCTTCGTCTCCTTGCCGAACCTGGGGCCGAGGCGTTTGAAGTCGGCCTTGGCCGACAGCTCCACAAGATCCGTCTCATCGTCGTGGACGACGACGGCACGAACGTTCAACTCCTCTGCGATGAGAGCTGTATTCGTTTCGATCGCCTTTCTGAGATCCGAATCCCTCGTCACGATCGTCACCTGGGCGAGCGGCTGCCGGACCCTCAGGTCGTTGCGCTTCCTCAGCGTACGGCCGAGGTTGACGACCGTCCTCGATGCTGCCATCGCGATCTCGAGGTCGGTGTCGATGAGGGTGATGTCGGCGTCCGGGTAGTCGAGAAGGTGCACGCTCTGCGGGGCCGAAGTCTCGAACGGCCGGGCGAGGAGTTGGTACATCTCCTCCGCCATGAACGGCAACACGGGAGCCGCGACCGTCGCGAACGTGAGGAGAACCTCATGGAGCGTCGCGAAGGCGGCGAGTTTGCCGCTCTCGTCGCCTCCTCCGCGATGGGACCAGAAGCGTCTGCGTGACCTGCGGATATACCAGTTGGTCAGGTGTTCGACGAACCCGATGATGGGTGGCGTGACGGCGAAGAGCCGGTACGCCTCCATCTCATGGTTCACACTGGCGATCAGGGTCTGGAGCACCGAGAGGATCCAGCGATCGATCTCCGGTCGCTCCGATACGGGCGGGGCCGCTGCGAGGTCCTCGGCGGTGATCGCGTCGGCTTCTGCGTAGGTGGTGAAGAACGAGAACGCGTTCCACCATGGGAGCAGCACCGTTCGGACGACCTCCCGCACTCCTTCTTCCGAGAACCGCAGCGGGTCGGCTCGAACGACGGGCGAGTTGATCAGATAGGCTCGAAGAGCATCGGCGCCGAACTCGTCGAGGACGTGCGACGGATCGGGGTAGTTCCTGAGGCTCTTCGACATCTTCCTGCCGTCCTCGGCGAGGACCATGCCGGTGACGACGCAGTTCTGGAACGGCGCCGTGTCGAAGATCCCCGTCGACAGGATCAGCAGCGTGTAGAACCAACCCCGGGTCTGGTCGAGGCCTTCAGCGATGAAGTCCGCAGGGAAACCGCGCTCGAAACGTTCTTTGTTCTCGAAGGGATAGTGGACCTGAGCGTAAGGCATGGACCCGGAGTCGAACCAGGTGTCGAGCACCTCGGGCACACGGATCATCGTGCCATCGCATCGCTCACACGCCCACGTGATCGGATCGAGGATGTGTTTGTGGAGGTCATCGGTCCGCACGCCGCTCATCGCTTCGAGTTCGTCGACCGAGCCGAGACACACGGTCTCGTCGCACGAGTCGCACTCCCAGATGGGGATCGTCGTTCCCCAGAAACGGTTCCGGGAGATCGCATAGTCCCTTGCGTCTTCGAGCCAGTTCCCGAATCTCTTCGTACCGACGTAGTCGGGGACCCAGTGGATACCGTTGTTCAGCTCGACCATCCGATCCTTGATGGCTTCGACGTTGACGTACCAGCTCGGAATGGCCTTGTAGATCAGGGGAGTGTCCGTGCGCCAACAGAACGGATAGCTGTGGGTGATCCGTGCCTCGTGCACGAGCACGCCGCTCTCCTTCATGAGAGCGATGAGGATGGGATCTGCGGCCTTGACGTGGAGACCCTCGACCTCGGGGATCTCGTCGGTGAAACGCGCCTCGAGATCGATGGGATCGACGAGGGCTGAGATCCCGGCTTTCTGAAGGGCGAAGAAGTCCGCCTCTCCGTAGGCGGGCGCGGTATGGACCATGCCCGTTCCATCTTCTGTCGTGACCTCATCCATCGCGATGACGCGAAAGGCGCCGTTCTCGCGTTCCTCCTCGAAATGGGAGAAGGGGGGCTCGTACCCGATGCCGAGCAGCTGGGCGCCCGTTGCAGACCCGACGATCTCCGGCGTCGTATCGCTCCAGATGTCCCCGACGCGCTCGCGAGCGACCCAGTAGTGGTCTCCATCGTCTGCAAGGCGGACGTACTCGATGTCCACGCCGACAGCGACGGCGAGATTTCCTGGAAGCGTCCACGGCGTCGTCGTCCAGACGAGGAGGTAGTCGTCGGCGAACGCGTGGTCGTTCCCATCGATGATTCGCAGCCGCAGCGTCACGGATGGATCTTCGACGTCGCGGTAGCCGCCCAGGTTCACCTCGAAGTTCGAGAGTGACGTCGTTGCGCCCCAGGAGTAGGGGAGCACCTTGAAGGCCTTGTAGACCAGGCCGCGATCCCAGAGCTGTTTGAAGCCCCACCAGACCGATTCCATGAACTCGATGTCCATCGTCTTGTAGTTGTCTTCGAAGTCCACCCAGCGGCCGATGCGGCGCGTGACGTCGTAGAAGGCGGTCGTCGTGTGATCGACGAGATCGCGTGCCGCTTCGTTGAATCGGGCGACGCCGAACTCTTCGATCTCGCGGGGTCCGGAGATGCCGAGAAGTTTCTGGACCTCCATCTCGACGGGGAGGCCGTGCGTATCCCAGCCGAATCGGCGTTCGACGCGATGTCCGCGCATGGTCCAGTAACGCGGGACGATGTCCTTGACGACACCCTGGAGGATGTGACCGTAGTGCGGGGTTCCTGTCGCGAACGGAGGTCCGTCGTAGAACGTGTACTCCGATTCCGCCGGGCGCATCTCGACCGATGTACGGAACGCATCGATCCGATCCCAGAGCGCGAGGACGCGCTCGTCGAGTTCGGGCAGGTTGACGCCCGGGGCTACCCGGGAGAATGTGGGTGGTGGCTTCTGATCGGTCACGGGTCCTCCGGCGCTCTTGGGTTCGCCGGGACGAGGTGGCCCGCGGTACCACCCGGCTTGCCGATCCGGGGATCGACCGCTCGTTCGCTCCGTCACGGTGGAGTGATCCGGCGGGTTCTACGACCGGCGGTGCCGGCTCTCTTCCCGCTGCTCTGGGGTGATGTCCACCGGCACGTGGTTCCGACCTCTCACCGTCGTCGGATCGCTGCTCCCACGTGATCTCCGAGGCTCGTCCCCGTCATCGCATCCCCAGAGGTTAATCGCACTGTCATCCTTGTTCGAGGGATTAGAGCCGCCGGAGGCGTACGTTTGCTCCATGGAACCGGTCGCCAGCCACGCTGAGGGTGTCACCGTGCGCGTACGCGTGGTGCCGGGTGCGTCGCGGACCGAGGTCAAGGGCCGCTACGGAGACGCGATCAAGATCAGGGTCTCCGCTCCACCCGAGGGAGGACGGGCGAATCGAGCGGTCGTCGATCTCTTGGAGCAGCTCGTCGGTGGTAGTGCACAGATCGTGAAGGGCCCCACGTCACAGACGAAGACGGTTCTGATCCGCGGCGTCGACCGTGCAGACGTTGTCGGGGCGCTCGAAGGATGAGACGCCACGAAGCCTCCGGCTGCTGTTATTGTCTCGGTCCGAATCGGGGAGGCGTATGGCCAGGGAATTGGCGCCATCAACATTGGATCGGCTCGAACGTCGGCTCGAGGAAGAGCGGGTGCGTCTCATCGCGATCCTCGAAGAGATCGATCGTCAGCGTGAGGCGGGCCGTCTGGCCGAGAGCGCATCCGAACACAACCCGGATCCAGACAACGCCGACGGCGGCTCGATCGCTCTCGAGATGGAGATGGACGTCTCCGTGGAACAGAACACGAAACACCTACTCGAGAAAGTGCTGCATGCACAGGATCGGATGGAGAAGGGCCTCTACGGGATATGCGAAGTAACGGGGAATCCGATCCCGGTGGCGAGGCTGGAAGCCCTGCCGTACGCGACGACGACAGTGGAAGCGGCGTCCCGGCGCTGAATCTTCGTCTCCTCGCTGTCGCGGTCGCCACCATCGTGGTGATCGTTGACCAGGCGACGAAAGCGTGGGCTCTCCATGCGCTCGACGATGGGCCGATCGTCGTCATCGATGGGGTCCTGAACTTCAAGTTGTTCTTCAACACCGGCGCATCGTTCTCCCTGTTCGCCAAAGGCGGCGCCGTCATCGGCCTTGTTGTCATCGGTGTTGTGGTCATGATCTTCTTCGCCCTTCGAGACGCGGGTCACCGGCTCGACGCCGTCGCCCTCGGACTCGTGCTCGGGGGAGCGGTCGGCAACCTCCTCGACCGGATGTTCCGCGGCGACGGATTCCTCGACGGTGCGGTCGTCGATTTCATTAACGTTCCGTTCTTCGCGACGTTCAACGTCGCAGACATGGCCATCAATATCGGTGTTGCTCTGCTCCTCATCGGGGCATTCCTCCGGCGATGAGTGAGCGCCTCGAGATCCCGGACGAGCTCGACGGCGAGCGGGTCGATCGGGCCGTTGCTGTTCTCTGTGCCGTAAGCAGGAGGATCGCAAAGGGGACGATCGAGGCGGGAGGCGTGGAGCGATCAGGTGTGCCGCTCTCGCCGGCAGAACGGGTTTCTGCGGGTGACCTGATCGAGGTCGAACTCGTGATCGAGGAGACACCCGTGGTGGCGGACGTCGACGTCGAATTCGGCGTCGCGTTCGAGGATGACGATGTGATCGTTGTCGACAAGCCTGCCGGCGTCGTCGTTCACCCCGGCGCAGGGCGGCCCGGCGGGACGCTCGCGAACGGGCTCCTGGCGCGCTACCCGGAGGCCGCCGAACTCGGTGAAGGTCGTCGATGGGGGATCGTGCACCGTATCGATCGGGATACCTCCGGGCTCCTCATCGTGGCTAAGACACCGGTCGCTTTCGACCATCTCCAGGCAGCTTTGAAGGAACGGGAAGTGAACAGGCGGTACCTCTCCCTTGTCGCCGGGCTGTTCACCAACATCACCGGCACGATCGATGCACCCGTGGGACGAGATCACGCGCACCCCACCCGCATGACCGTTGCCGAAGGAGGGCGTCCGGCGCGTTCGCACTACCGCCGCATGGCCGACTGGGAAGATCATGACGAGTCGCTGATGGCCGTCACGTTGGAGACGGGGCGGACCCATCAGATTCGCGTCCACATGCGCGCTATCGATCATCCGATCATCGGGGATCCCGTCTACGGACCCGGTCGCCGGATGCCGGGGGATCCCGGACGGACCTGGCTCCACGCCGAGGCGCTCACATTCGAGCATCCTTCGGGTTCGGGACCGATGACGGTGCATGCGCCTCTGCCTGAGGATCTCCGCCGGTCGCTCGGCGAACTGGGGATACCAACGCGAGGAGCCGTGGAGTGATCCTGTCGGAGTGCCCCGAACAAGCTCACTGGTAGATTGCCCGTAGGAGGTCCCATGTCGATTCACTATGAACGTCTGTCCTCGCTCGACAATTCGTTCCTCGCTCTCGAATCACGAACGACGCACATGCACGTCGGAGCGGTCACGATTCTCGATGCCGCGTCGTTCGCCACCGAGAACGGCGGCATCGACATCGACCGGCTTCGGGCGTTCATCGGGTCGAAGCTCTACATGATCCCGAGATACCGGCAGCGCCTGGCCAGGGTTCCGATCGAACGGTTCCCCGTCTGGGTCGACGACGATCACTTCAGCATCGACTACCACATCCGCCACATCGCTCTTCCGCGTCCGGGCACCGAAGAACAGCTGAAGCAACTGGCCGGTCGGCTCATGTCGCAGCAGCTGGATCGATCGAAGCCGATGTGGGAGATGGTCATCGTTGAGGGCCTTGATCATGATCGCTTCGCGATCGTCACGAAGATCCATCACTGCATGATCGACGGGATGTCCGGCGTGGACTTGATGACGGTGCTCATGTCGCTCGTACCGTCCAACGAGATCATCCCTCCTCCGGTCTTCGAGCCTCGCCCGACCCCCAACGGCACCGAGTTGCTGGTGCGCGAGACGACGCGGCGGATCTCCGAAGCGGTCGGTTCCGTTCGGCATGTTCAGAACACGTTCGGCAACGTCGCAGGACTGGCCGACTCGTTCGGCACCCGCCTGCAGGCGGTAGGTGCCTCGCTGGCCTCCGGATGGCTCATCCCGACGGGGAAGACGGCGATCAACGGCGACATCGGGCCCGGGCGCAGATTCGACTGGGTCAACATGCCGCTCGCCGACGTCAAGGCCGTCAAGAACAAGTTCGGAGGAACCGTCAATGACGTGTTCCTTGCGATCGTTGCCGGTGCCGTCCGACGATTCCTGATAGGGGATCGCGAGACTTCCGAGAAGGATCTCGAAGGAGTCGATTTCAGGGTGATGGCCCCGGTGAGCGTGCGTTCCAAGGACCAGCGCGGAACGCTTGGGAACCAGGTGGCCATGTGGCTGGCTTCGCTCCCGATCGATGATCCCGACGCAGCTTCCCGGCTCAGGACGGTGAACGGTGAGACGGAGATGCTCAAGGACACCGATCAGGCGCTTGGAGCCGCCACGCTCGTTCGTGTCTCTGCAGGGGCTCCTGCGACGTTGGTCGCTCTCGGAGCCCGTCTCGCGGCGAACGCCCGTCCGTTCAACATGACCGTGACGAACGTCCCCGGCCCGCAGTTCCCGTTGTACCTGCTCGATGCCCGCGTCGAAGCGACCTATCCGCTCGTCCCGCTGTGGGAGAGCCACGGTCTCGGAGTGGCGCTGTTCTCGTACGACGGAACGGTGTCTTGGGGCATCAACGCCGACTACGCGCTCATGCCGGACGTCGAACGATTCGGAGACGCGATCCTCGAGTCTTTCGCCGAGCTCTGCGAAGCCGCAGCGAACGCTCCCGAACAGCCGGAGAAGACTCCGAAGCCGAAGAAGGCAGCGAAGCCAACGAAGAGCGCCCCAAAGAAGCGCCCCCCGATTGGAATGTGACGATCCGGCTTCGCCGGATGTAGTCCGTAGTCCGTATTCAGTAGTCCGTAAGGACGGTGAAGCGAGTCGCCACGAATCAAGTGCCGGCTACGGAGTACGGACTACGGAGTACGGATTACTGGCCGCAGGCCTATCCAAAGAACGTACTCGCTGTCTTGAACAGTCTCTCCGGGACGCCGCGGATGGATTCGACGGCCTCGCTGAGCGGCACAGACTCGATACACATCGAACGCAGCGCAACCATCACACCCGACTTCCCGTCGATTGCGAGATCGGCGGCGCCGACGCCCAGGCGTGTGGCGAGAACGCGGTCGAAGGCGGACGGCGTACCGCCCCGCTGGACGTGGCCGAGCACCGAGACACGGGCTTCGAAACCAGTGCGATCCTCGATGGCAGCTGCGATCAGATATCCAACGCCACCGAGCCGATCGAATCCGAAGGCGTCCTTCTTCTGCTCGGCAGGCTCGT
>JAOZMA010000085.1 GCA_029934555.1 Acidimicrobiia bacterium
GCGTACCCAGGGTTGCAGTCCCCGCCGGCGGCGCACCCAGCCCGCGGAATGGGGAACCGATCCATCCCTGAGCGCACGGCGTTACTAGCCTTGCCGTTCTTCCGATGACCGGAGGGTCATGACCTATCGCGCCCCGAAGGGAACCTACGACGTTCTCCCACCCGAGTCCGCCACCTGGGTGGAAGCTGAGCGCGTGTTCCTCGATCTCGCCGAACGCTACGGCTACGGACTTGTCCTCACACCGGTGTTCGAAGCGACCGAGCTCTTCTCCCGCGGCGTTGGTGAAGACACCGAGGTCGTTGAGAAGCAGATGTACACCTTCACCGACAAAGGGGGACGGTCGCTCACGCTTCGGCCGGAGGCGACCGCGTCGATCGTGCGCTCTCTCATCCAAGCCGGGGGCGTAGTCGGCACGTTCAAGGGGTGTTCATGGGGGCCGATGTTCCGCTACGAGCGACCCCAGAAGGGCAGAAATCGCCAGTTCCTGCAAGCCGACATCGAGTACATCGGTGAGGCGGCCCCGGGAGCCGACGTCGAGGTCATCGAATTCGGGTATCGCTACCTCCAAGAACTCAGAGTCCCGAACGTGGAAGTACGTCTCAACAGCATCGGTGATGCGGGGGACCGGTCGGCGTACCGGACGGAGCTAATCGCCTACCTCGAGAGTCGTCGAGACGAACTCTCCGATGATGCGCTACGCCGTATGTATGACAACCCGCTTCGAGTACTCGATTCGAAGGCCGACTCGGCCGTCGTGGCTGATGCACCCACACCAACCGAGCATCTTTCGGATGAAGCCGCAGAACACTTCGCTGCCGTGAGGAACGGTCTCGAGGAGGCAGACATCCCGTATCGGATCGCTCCGACGCTGGTGCGTGGACTCGACTACTACAACCGAACCGTTTGGGAGTATGTTCCCCTCGACTTCGATGCGGCACAGAGCTCCGTCGGAGGCGGTGGTCGCTACGACCCGCTGTTCGAGCGGCTCGGAGGCAAACCAACGCCTGCGGTGGGATTGGCGATGGGTCTCGACCGCATCCTCCTTGCTCGAAAGCAGAGCGAATCCCTTCCGTCCCTCGATGCCTTCGTCATCTTGGCAGCACCAGAGCGACGGGCAGACGCGACGGGCCTCGTTCGTCGGCTACGGGGAGCAGGATTACGAATCGACGCCGTGACCGGTGATCGATCGGTGAAAGCACAGTTCAAGGCAGCCGATCGAGCGGGAGCAGCCAATGCCCTCGTCGTCGGCGAGGAATGGGATGAAGGTGGCGTCACCGCACGCGACCTCGCGACCGGCGAACAGCGTACGGTCGCACTAGAGGAGATCGAGACATGGCTGAGACGATGAAAACCCACGGCGCAGGAACACTACGAGCCGCCGACGTTGGTACCGAAGTCACCCTGGCGGGTTGGGTCGGTCGCCGCCGAGACCACGGAGGGGTTGTCTTCGTCGATCTGCGGGATGCCAGCGGGATTGTCCAGGTCGTCCTCAACCCCGATGACGCTCCAGCGTCTGAGCAGGAACTCAGCAGTCTTCGCATGGAGTACTGCATTTCGATCAGCGGCCTGGTTCATCTGCGACCGGATGACATGGCGAATCCGGAGCTACCCACCGGCGAGGTCGAGGTTGTTGCAAACACGATGACCGTTCTCAGCCCGTCCGAGACTCTGCCGTTCCAGATCGACGACCGGATCGAGGTCGACGAGGCGAGACGGCTTCAGTACCGCTACCTCGACCTTCGGCGTCCGTCGATGACCGAGAACCTTCGAGCCCGATCGAAGGTGATCCGGGCGATGCGCAATGTCATGGACGATCTTGGCTTCATGGAGGTCGAGACCCCAACGCTCATCGCGTCGACGCCGGAAGGCGCTCGCGACATGCTCGTTCCTTCGCGCCTTCGCAAGGGGAACTTCTATGCCCTCCCGCAATCCCCACAGCTGTTCAAGCAGCTGTTGATGATCGGTGGTGTCGAGCGGTACTACCAGGTGGCCCGCTGCTACCGCGATGAGGATCTCCGGGCCGATCGCCAGCTCGAGTTCACCCAACTCGACTTCGAAGGATCGTTCTGGGGGCAGGAAGACGTATTGGCCACACTCGAAGCGATCTCGACCCGGGTCACCAAGGACCTGCGTGGCATCGATGTAGATCAACCGTTCCCAAGACTCACGTGGCATCAGGCCATGGAACGCTACGGAACCGACAAGCCGGACATCCGCTTCGACATGCAGATCACCGACCTCAGTGACGTGTTCGCCGAAACAGGATTCAAAGCGTTCTCGGGTGTGTTGGCATCGGGTGGCTCGATCCGTGGCATCAACGCTGGAGCCCTCGGCCTGTCCCGTTCGGGACTCGATGGCCTCTCCGCTCGGGCCCAGGAACTGGGCGCCAAAGGTCTCGTCTGGATGGTCACGGAGGACGACGGCGGGTTCCGCTCGCCCGTCGCCAAGTTCCTGTCAGAGACCGAATTGGAAGAGATCTCCACTGCCTCGGCAGCAGAGCCAGGTGATGTGGTTCTCATCGTGGCCGACGAGACACAGACCGTGCTGGAAGTACTCGGACAGATTCGGCTCGAAGTCGGACAGCCCGATGGACATGATGAGCTCGCGTATCTCTTCGTCGTCGACTTCCCCGTGTTCGAGCGCAACGAGGATGGCGACTTCGTTGCCCTCCACCATCCGTTCACCGCTCCGGTGGACGTGCGCGAGATGAGCGAGGACCCGGGCCATGCCATCTCGAAGGCTTATGACCTCGTGCTGAATGGCTCCGAGCTTGGCTCCGGAAGCGTCAGGATCCACGATCCTGCGGTTCAGGCGAAGGTATTCGAAACCCTCGGCATCTCCGATGAGGATGCAGAGCGGCGATTCGGCTGGTTCCTCGAAGCGCTCCGTTACGGAACACCTCCACATGCCGGCTTTGCGATCGGGATCGACAGGCTCGTTGCGATCCTGCAGAACGCACCGAACATCCGCGAGGTCATCCCGTTCCCGAAGACTCAGACGGGCGCCGATCCGCTGACCGGATCCCCATCGAGGGTCGACGATGATCAACTCCGTGAGCTCGGGGTCGAGGTACGACCGGCGGTGATGGCCGAGTGGGCTGTCGACGAGGCGGCGGGTGACTGAACCCGATCTGTTCTCCGATCAACGCGCCGAGCGCCGGCGCGCCATCGCGCCGCTCGCTGCGCGAATGCGTCCTGCGAGTCTCGACGAGATCGTCGGACAGCAGGGGTTGCTCGCACCGGGCGCCGCGTTCCGGACCATGGTCGAAGCCGGTCGCCCGGTCTCGATGATCCTGTGGGGCCCGCCGGGTTCCGGCAAGACGACTCTTGCACGGTTGGTCGCTGTGAACAGCGGCGCACGGTTCGAACAGCTCTCGGCAACATCTGCTGGAGTGAAGGACGTTCGAGAAGTCCTTGCGATGGCGACCCGGCGTGTCGAGAACGGAGACGGCCGGACCGTTCTCTTCCTCGACGAGATCCATCGTTTCAACAAAGCTCAACAGGACGCACTGCTTCCCGGTGTCGAAGACGGCATCATCATCCTTGTCGGGGCGACCACAGAGAATCCGTTCTTCGAGGTCAATTCACCGCTCATCAGCCGCTCCACCGTCTTCCGGACCGAGGAGCTCGCGCCGGACGAAGTGGTCGAACTGATCCGGCGTGCGATGTCCGATCCGGTGCGAGGCATCCCAGGGTCGGAGATCGATGACGAAGCTCTCGACGATCTGGCCAACCGTGTCGGTGGGGACGCCCGACTCGCTCTCAATGCCTTCGAACTCGCTGTGACGATCGCCGACGGTCGTGGCAAGTCGACGGTCGGGATCGAAGAAGTCGGCGAGGCTCTGCAACGAAGGGTGATCCGGTATGACAAGGGAGGCGACCGTCACTACGACATAATCTCCGCCTTCATCAAGAGTGTTCGTGGTTCCGACGTCGACGGCGCCCTCTACTGGCTCCACACGATGATCGAAGCCGGCGAGGACCCGAAGTTCATCGGAAGACGGCTCGTGATCCTCGCCTCAGAGGACATCGGCCTCGCCGACCATCGAGCCCTCGGGATCGCTGTGGACGCATTCAGGGCCGTCGAGGTCATCGGGCTTCCCGAAGGTGCGTATGCGCTCACGCACGCGACGGTGTATCTCGCAACCGCAGCGAAGTCGAACTCGTTGGCGAAGGCGATCGTCGCAGCCAGAGAGCAGGTCGAAGGCACGCCGGGTGCCGACGTTCCGATGCACCTGCGTTCGGCGGCCACCGCGGGTCAGAGATCGATGGGACACGGACAGGGCTACGAGTACCCCCATGACGATGCCCTTGGCGTGGTGTCTCAGCAGTACCTCCCCGAAGCGGCCTCCGGGGCGACCCTGTTCGAACCCGGTGACCACGGCGAGGAAGCAGAGCTCGCAGAGCGTCTCGCACGAATCGACAGGATTCTCGGCAAGAATCGTTAGGGCAACGGATGCCGGACCTCGGCTTGGTTCATTCCGCGGGCTGGGTGCGCCGCCGGCGGGGACTGCAACCCTGGGTACGCGTGTTCTTGGGGGAGCGGTAGGGCTAGCCTCGTCCACTATGTTCACCCGTCTCAAATGGTTCGCCGCCGGCTCTGCCGTGACCATCGGTGCCGGTGTCTACCTCGGTGCGAAGGCGAAGAAAGCTCGGGAACGTATCACCCCCGAAGCCATTACGCGAGCCGGCGTATCGACCGCGGCGGGCATCATGGGCGCCGCCGGTCGGCGCATGCAACGAGCCGGTACGGTCGTCGAGACCACCGTTGTGGTAGAAGAATCTGAGGGCGTGGATCCGGGGCAGGGCTAACCTCCCGATCCCATGGACACCAACCAGATTCGCCGTACATTCTTGGATTTCTTCGCCGAACGAGGTCACACGGTCGTGCCGTCAGCCTCGCTGATCCCGATCGACCCCACCCTCCTTCTCACAAACGCCGGCATGGTGCCGTTCAAGCCCTACATGCTCGGTGAGGAGATCCCCCCGTACCCACGCGCTGCCACCGTGCAGAAGATCGGTCGAACGATCGACATCGACATCGTGGGCACCACCGCCCGCCACCTCACCTTCTTCGAGATGCTCGGGAACTTCTCCTTCGGCGACTACTTCAAGGAACAGGCGATTCCGTGGGCATACGAATTGATCACCGAGGCTTATGGGATAGACCCGGAGCGCCTCTGGTACACCGTTCATATCACCGATGACGAGGCGGCAGAGATCTGGATCGATGGCGTTGGCGTGCCCGCCGACCGTGTCCAGCGTCTCGACAAGGACAATTTCTGGCAGATGGGCGTTCCCGGGCCGTGTGGCCCGTCATCCGAGATCTTCTTCGACAAGGGCCCGGCGTTCGGCGAAGCGGGCGGTCCCGCGGTCGACGATGAGCGCCACGTCGAGATCTGGAACCTCGTGTTCATGCAGAACATCCAGGACAAGCCTTACCACGTGATCGGCGACCTGCCTGCGAAGAACATTGATACCGGCGCCGGTCTCGAACGAATCGCCACCGTGTTGCAGGGCGTCGACACCATCTTCGAAACGGATGTCCTCCGTCCGATCATCGCCACGGCAGAGCGCGAGACCCGCGAGACGTACGGCGCCTCAGAGCGAACGGATGTCTCGCTCCGCATCATGGCCGATCACGGCCGGGCGGTGACTTTCCTCATCGGAGACAAGGTCGTGCCATCGAACGAAGGTCGCGGCTACGTGCTGAGGCGTCTGATCCGCCGGGCTGTACGGCATGCGTCTCTGCTCGGTGCCGAAGATCTCATCATGCCGAGGCTTGTTGACTCAACCATCGATGTGATGGGTGAGGCGTATCCCGAACTGGTGGAGAAGCAGGACGGCATCGTCGAGATGGTCACGCGGGAAGAGGAGCAGTTCCGACGCACGCTCCGGTCCGGGCACCAACTCCTCGACGAGGAACTGCGAGATCTCGAGCCGGGAGCCATGCTTTCGGGAGAGACCGCCTTCAAGCTTCACGATACGTTCGGGTTCCCCAAGGAGCTCACCGAAGAGATCGTCTCAGAGCGAGGATTTCAGGTCGATCTCGGCGAGTTCAACTCCATGATGGAAGCCCAGCGAGATCGTGCACGAGCCGCGTTCAAAGGCGTGGACACCGCAGCGAAAGCGGACGCGTACCGCACACTCCTGAGCGGCGTCGACCACACGGACTTCATCGGCTACGACCTCGAAGAGGGGGCCGGTCGGATTCTGTCGATCGTCGCCGACGGAGAGACGGTCGAGCTGGCCGAGGAAGGCCGCGAGGTCGAGATCTTCCTGGATCGCACACCCTTCTACGCCGAATCCGGCGGACAGATCGGCGACTCCGGCACGATCGTCACCCCGACCGGTTCTGTGAAGGTCAAGGACACGCAGTTCGCGGTTCCGGGCCTCCATGGACATCGTGGTGTTGTGACCTCGGGGTCCGTTCAACTCGGGCAGGACACGACACTGGCGATCGACCACGAGCGACGGGAACGCATCAGGAAGAACCACACCGGGACGCACATCCTCCACTGGGCCTTGCGAGAAGTCGTCGGCGAGCACGTCCACCAGGCCGGGTCGCTCGTGTCCGACGGACGCCTGAGGTTCGACTTCAGCCACTATCAAGGCATGAACCCTGAAGAGCTGCGGGATGTGGAACTCGCAGCCAATCAACGCGTCATCGAGAACGCGGCTGTCACAACCGTCGAGACCTCGAAAGCCGATGCCGAGAAGATGGGGGCCATCGCATTCTTCGGTGACAAGTACGGCGAAGAGGTGCGCGTTGTCCGTGCTGGCGACTTCTCGACCGAGTTCTGCGGGGGCACCCACGTTCCAACCACAGGCCAGATCGGACCGCTGATCCTCGTCAGCGAGGGATCGGTTGCCGCGAACACACGCCGGATCGATGCTCTCACGGGAACAGCCGCATACGAGCATCTCGCAGGCCTCCGTTCCGACCTGGAACGAACGGCGACGGCGCTCGGCACGCAGCCGGGCAGGGTTGTCGAAGCCGCGGAAGCATTGACCTTGCACGCCAAGGACCAGGAAGAACGCATCGAGGAGTTCGAGCAGCAGTCTCGCTCCGCGGCCGCCAAGGACCTTCTGGGCGAGGTCGAAGAGCGCAACGGTAGGAGTGTGCTCGTGGCCCGGCAGGAAGGTCTCACCGGCGATGCGTTGCGTGCTCTCGCATTCCAGATTCGCGACCGGCTTGGCACCGGTATCGGAGTGCTCGGTTCGACGAGCGGCGGCAAAGGTGCGCTCATCGCTTTCGTTTCCGATGATCTCGTAGCCGAGGGACTCTCAGCCGGTGACGTCATAGCGGACGCGGCGAAGCTTCTCGGCGGTGGTGGGAGCAGAGATCCGAAGCTGGCTCAGGCCGGCGGGCCCAACGGTGATCGACTCGACGACGCCCTCGAAGTCGCTCGCGCCGCGGCAAGATCAGCGGTCGCTGCATCGTGACCCGCATCCTCGGGCTGGACCCGGGGGAGCGGAGGGTCGGCGTCGCGCTATCGGACCCCACCGGTACCATTGCTTCACCACATTCCGTGATCGACCGGCGTTCGGTGAAGCTCACCGAAGCCGTTCGGTCGCTGTGTGAAGAGCACGATGTGGAGCGGATCGTGGTCGGACTTCCGACAGGCCTCTCAGGAGTTGAGGGGCCTTCCGCAAAGGCCGCAAGGACGGTCGGAACCTCCGTCGCCGACGCCACGGGCCTCCCCGTGGAATACCAGGATGAGCGCTTCACGACCGTGACGGCCGAAGCGGCCCTCCTCGAAGGAGGAGTGCGGCGTGCGAAGCGCCGTGATGTCCGGGACAAAGTGGCGGCCGCCGTGATCCTCCAAACGTATCTCGATCGCAAGGACCTCTCGGGTGACCGAACCAGCGACAACGACAGCGACTGAAGGGCGTTTCAAGAAGCCGCTGTTCATAGCGGCTGGCGTCGTTGTCGGCATTGTGATCCTGATCCTTGCCGCCCGGTTCCTCGCATCATCTGTCGCCGGCAACCAGGCCCTCAACGTCGAACCAGGGATCGCCGTCTCCGTCGAGATTCAGGCGGGATCTTCCGCACGTCAGATCGCCACGACGATGGAAGAGGCGGGAGTCGTGCGGGCCGGCGACCTTCGAGCCGTTGTGGATCAACAGGGCGTCGCATCCCAGCTGCAGGCCGGCACCTACTTCCTCGAGACGCTGATGACGCCGGAAGCTGTGACAGAACGGCTGATCACGGGGCCGGACACTCCGACCGGATCCGGCATCATCGTCTACGAAGGTCACGACGTTCGTCGGATCATCGAGGGGCTAGCGGCCGAGACCGGCTACCCCGTCGAGGACTTCGAGGAGGCCCTCACCAGCGGTGCCGTTACATCCGTTCTCCTTCCGACGGACCTGCCCGACTACGTCGACGCGCTCACTCGATGGGAGGGGCTCCTTTTCCCCGCCCGCTACGAGGTCCCTGAGGACGCCACACCCGCCGAGATTCTCACAGTGATCGCCGACGAGACCGTTCGGCGTGTCGATACGGTGGATTGGTCGCGGCTCGATGAACTGGGAATCACCCGTTACGAAGCGTTGATCGTGGCGTCGCTCATCCAACGGGAAGCCGGGGTCGAGGCGGATCGTCCTCTCATCGCATCCGTCATCTACAACAGACTGGAAGACGATATCCCGCTCCAGATCGACGCGACCGTGGTGTACGCCCTCGGTGAGAGTCCGGGACGGGTCCTTGCCGAGCATCTCGAGACTGACTCGCCGTGA
>JAOZMA010000086.1 GCA_029934555.1 Acidimicrobiia bacterium
TCGGCGCAGCCAGCCCGCGGAAGGAGACGGACGGGTCTCGTCAGTCATTCTGTGGGCCCACTGCGCCGCCGGCGGGGACGCGAACCCTGGGTACGCGGATGGGGGCGGCGTAGAATCACGGGCATGATTGACCGAGAACTTATTGAAGCCGCGTACGCCGACCTCTCCCTCCTGCCGGAGGCGGGCGATGCGATCCATCGAACCGTCGCGTTGCTCGACGCGGGTGAGATCCGGGTCGCCGAGAAGATCGAGGGCGACTGGGTCGTCAATGCCTGGGTGAAGGAAGCGATCATGCTCTACTTCCGCATCACCGAGGTGCGGACGATGGGCGCCGGGCCGTTCGAGTACCACGACAAGATCCCCACGAAGACCGGCCTCCATGAAGCAGGTATCCGTGTCGTCCCACCCGGCACCGTGCGATACGGTGCATTCTGCGAACCGGGTGTCGTCGTGATGCCGGGCTACGTCAACATCGGCGCATACGTGGGATCCGGAACCATGGTCGACACGTGGGCGACCGTCGGTTCTTGCGCACAGATCGGCCGCGACGTCCACCTCTCCGGCGGGGTCGGAATCGGTGGCGTTCTCGAACCTGCCGGCGCTCGCCCGGTCATCATCGAAGATGGAGCCTTCATCGGAAGTCGTTCGATCGTCGTTGAGGGTGTCATCGTCGAAGCCGGCGCGGTCCTCGGCGCGAACACAACGCTGTCCGCATCCATCCCCATCATCGATGTCACCGGTGACGAACCGGTCGAGATCAGGGGGAGGGTCCCGGCCAATGCTGTCATCGTCCCCGGAGCAAGGGCGAAGGAGTTCCCGGCAGGCATCTACCACCTGCAAGCGCCGCTCCTGATCGGCTACCGATCGGAGACGACCGACAAGAAGACGTCGCTGAACGACGCCCTTCGGACATTCGCGGTTGAGATATGAGCCTCACCGACACGCTCGTCGAACTCATCAACATCCCGTCCGTCATCGGGGACGAGGAGGAGATCACGACCGCGATCGAGTTCCGTCTCGCGGCGGTCCAACCCGTGAACCGGCTCGGCAATGCCCTCGTCGTCGGTGTACCCACCGGAAGGCCGATCATCGTCCTCTACGGACACACCGACACCGTCCCCGAACAGGACAATGCCACGGCCAGCGTGCTTGGCCAACGTATCTACGGGCTCGGAGCATCCGATATGAAAGCCGGCCTGGCGGTCATGGTTCACTTGCTCGAGAGCCGTGAGGTCATCGACGGCCCATACGACGTCGTCGGCGTCTTCTATGACAAGGAAGAGGGTCCTTCAGCAGAGAACGGTCTCGAGGACGTTCTCGATGCGGTGCCGTGGCTCGACGATTCCGTGTTCTCGATCGTGCTCGAACCGACCGACCTCAACCTCGAGTTGGGGTGCAACGGGGCGATGAACGCCGACATCGTGTTCAACGGTCACGCCGCGCACAGTGCAAGGCCGTGGCTGGGAGAGAACGCGGTGACGAAAGCAGGCGCGTGGCTCACAGAGATGCATGACCGTCGCCCGGAACCGGTCACGATCGCCGGTCTCGAGTACCGCGAGGTCTTCTCCGTAACGAAGGCCTCAGGGGGAGTTGCGAACAACGTGCTGCCGGCCCGCTTCACCCTCAATCTCAATTACCGCTTCCCGCCCATCTACGACCTCGATGAGGCCGAAACCAGACTTCGGAATGTGGCATCCGCTGCCGATGAGATCACGATCACGGACCGGGCATCGGCCGGAACGATCCCGGAAGGGAACCCGCACCTCGAGAGGCTCGAAGAACTCGTCGGTGGCACCAAGACGGCGAAGCAGGGATGGACCGACGTAGCCCGCCTTACGGGACGTGGCATCCCCGCCGTCAACTACGGACCCGGTGAGGTCGCCCAGGCCCACCAGGTGACCGAGTCGGTCCCGACCGAGAACCTCGAGATCGTCTATGACGTTCTCCACGGGTTTCTGACCGTGTGAAGTTGGCATCCGCGACTGACCTGGTCGGTGTTAAGTAGCCTCGAGGGAGAGCAGAAGAGAGGCAGTCGATGGCAGACGCGGTCCTGGAGTGCAGCGGCCTGCACAAGGTCTACGGAGATCTCGTCGCGGTCGATGACGTCGGGTTCTCCATCGCGGCCGGGGAGACGTACGGCCTCCTCGGGCCGAACGGAGCCGGGAAGACAACGACGATCTCGATGATCGCCGGCCTGCTCGACAACGACGGCGGCACGGCCGTCGTATCAGGGAATGTGATCACGACGAAGAGCACGGCGGCCAAAGCAGCGATCGGACTCGTGCCGCAGGATCTCGCCATCTACCCGGACCTCACCGCACGCGAGAACCTCCAATTCTTCGGGAAGCTCTACGGCATCAAGGGGACTCTCAACGAGCGCGTCGACGAGATCCTCGACATCATCGAGCTCTCGGACCGGGCCGACGATCTGACCAAGGAGTACTCGGGAGGCATGAAGCGCCGCCTCAACATCGGAATCGGGTTGATCCACAAACCAGACCTCCTGATCCTCGATGAGCCGACGGTGGGCGTCGATCCGCAGAGCCGCAACGCCATCCTCGAGAACGTGGAACGGCTCGGAGCCGAAGGCATGGCCGTCCTCTACACGACCCACTACATGGAAGAGGCCGAGCGTCTCTGTGATCGGGTAGGCATCATCGACGAAGGGTCGATCATCGCGGAGGGCACCCGCCGCGATCTCGTGGCGATGGTCGGGGAGCGGGATCGGCTGCATCTGGAGCTATCGGGAGATGCGTCGGTCGTTGAGGGTTCTGTGTCGGCGATCGATGGTGTCGATTCGTGCTCCGCTGCCGGGTCTGCGCTCGAGGTGGTTGCCGTGAGCGCATCCCGGGCACTGCCGGAGGTGATCCTCGCGGTGAACGACGCGGGACTCGACGTGCACTCCGTTCAGATAACTGAACCGGATCTCGAATCGGTGTTCCTTCACCTCACAGGGAAGGCGCTGAGGGAGTGATAGGCGCCGCCTTCACGATCACGGCCAAGGATCTGAAGGAGAGGTTCCGCGACCGGTCGGCGATCATGCTCGCCATCGTCGTGCCCCTCGGTCTCGCCTTCGTCATGAACCTGACGATCGGACCGCTGGCGGACCAGTCGTTCAACACGGGAGTCACGGTTCACGATGCCGACGGCGGTGCGATCGCGACCGGGTTCGTTGAGATGCTCGCCGACGTCGAAGCGGCGGGATTCGTGGATGTCAAAGACGTGACCACGGCGGCGGAAGCGCGAGGACTTGTCGATGACCACAGTGTCTCAACGGCCTACCTGCTGCCCGAGGGTCTGTCGGACGCGGTGGCAGCGAACGAGGAAGCGGCGATCATCGTCGTTGCAGACCCGGATCAACCGATCGGTTCTCAGGTCGGCACCGCACTCGCCGACGGATTCGTGTGGGAAGTGAACGCCGTCCGCCTGTCGATCGGCACGGCGCTCGCACTCGGAGGCGATGACCTGGAAGCGCTCATCGTCGCAGCCGGGGACGAGCCATCGCCTATCTCCCTGGCCAGTGCCACGACCGAAGGCCGCGGTTTCGACTTCTCGACGTTCTACGCCACGGGGATCGCCGTCTTCTTCATGTTCTTCACCGTCCAGTTCGGTGTCCTCAGCATCATCGACGAACGCGAGAACGGGACGATGCCTCGTCTGCTGGTCGCCCCGATCTCGAGGCAGTCGATCCTCGTCGGGAAGCTGGTCGCCTCATTCCTGGTCGGGATGGCGAGCACCATCGTTCTGTGGCTGGCAACGACGTTGCTGATGGGGGCTGAGTGGGGCGGATCGCTGATCGTGATCCTTCTCATCGCAGCAGGTGTGACGGCAGCCATGGGGCTCACGGCGGCGATCGCAACGTTCGCGAAGAACGCCGAGCAAGCCGGGGCGATCACGGCGTTCGTGGTCGTTGTGTTCGGTGTGCTCGGTGGCACCTTCTTCCCGGTGTCGCGCATCTCGGGAGCGTTCGCCGCGATCAGCCGGGTGACTCCCCACTTCTGGTTGATGGAAGGGTTCCAGCGTTCGTCGGCCGGAGAAGGAATCGTCGATATCCTTCCTGCGATCGGTGCGATCCTCGCGTTCGCGATCGTGCTCGGGTCTATCGGGCTGTTCCGTGCCCGGGATCTGGTCAGGCATCAATGAAGACCCTCACGATCGCAGCGAGCAGCCTCCGTCGTCTCTTCCGGGAGCGGTCGAACATCTTCTTCATCTTCGTTCTACCGATCGTCCTGATACTCGTCCTCGGACTCGTGTTCGGCAGCGGGTTCACGTCGCGTGTGGCGCTGATCGCCCCTGACAACGACGAGCTCGCCGGTGACATCACCGTCAGCATCTCAACGTCAACGGCTTTCGAGACCATCCCGGCAGACGACGTAGAGGATGCGAGAGCCCGACTCAGGCGCAACGAGATCGACGCCGTGATCGTGATCCCCGATGACTACGGGGAATCCCTGCTCGCCGGGGACAACGCAGAGATCGCCTACTACTCGACGCCGAGCAGCGGAGGCTTCGTCGTCCGCTCAGTCGTCGAGGCGGCGATCGCCGAACAAGCGGCAGTGATTCGGGCCGGGCGTTTCGCCGCCGACGCGACCGACGCCGACCCGGCAACAGCCCTCGACACCGCTCAACTCGTCCAAGGATCGATCGCCGCTATCGGTGTCGAGACCGAGGGCGGTGTGAGCGGCGGGAGCGGCAACCAGTTCGACCTCGGTGCTGCCCAGCAACTGCTCCTCTTCATGTTCTTGACAGCCCTCACCTCTTCGACAGCGCTCATCCAGTCGCGTCGACTCGGCGTCTCCCACCGCATGCTCTCGACGCCGACGTCGGCCGGTGCGATCGTCGGAGGAGAGACGCTTGGCAGGTTCCTCATCGTGATGCTTCAGGGCGTGTTCATCGTCGTTGCCGCGGGCGTGCTCTTCGACGTGGAGTGGGGTGATCCTGTCGCCGCGACGCTCGTCGTGATGACGTTCGCACTAACGGGCACCGGGGCAGGGATGCTGCTCGGATCGCTCTTCTCGAGCGAGCAGCAGGCAGGTGGATTCGCCATCTTCGGGGCGTTGATGTTGGCTGCGCTGGGCGGTTCGATGGTGCCGCTTGAGATCTTCCCCGACACGATGGTCACGGTCGCTCATTTCACCCCGCATGCCTGGGGCAACGATGCTTTCGCGACGCTGATCCGGCACGGCGGCGGCGTTACCGACATAGCGACGGAGCTTGCAGTGCTGACAGCCTATGGGCTGGCACTGATCGCCCTGTCGTCGGTCGTGTTCCGCAGACGTCTCACTCACTAGCCGGTGGGGAGACAGGGATCACAGAGAACCGTTTGAGGAAGAACTGCACAAGCGGTCCCATGCCGAAGGCGAACACCAGTGTTCCGATTCCGACGGTTCCACCGAGGAGCCAACCCGCTATGAGGGCCACAATTTCGATTCCTGCACGAGCCCAGGCGATCGAAATGCCGTGGCGGGCCAACCCGGTCATCAGACCGTCGCGGGGTCCTGGGCCGAGCCCTGCGCCGATGTAAAAGCCGGAGCCGATCGCAACCAGCACAACGCCACCCAGCATCGCTACCCACCGGAGAGCCATGTTCTCAAGGGTCTCTGGGAGAACCAGGAGCATCCCATCGAGGACGAGGCCGATGACGATCGCGTTCGCGATGGTCCCGATGCCGATCCGTTCCTTGAGCGGGATCCACAGGAGGAGGACGAGGAAGCCGGTGATGATGACAACCGTCCCGATCGGAATCCCGGTGTGGATCGAGATCCCCTGATGGAGGACGTCCCACGGCGACAGCCCGAGGTCGGCGATGACCATCAACGCCAATCCGATCCCGAACAACACCAACCCGAACATGAGCCGTGCAAGACGCGGCCAGAGTTGTCGAAGGGGCGGGAGGGGGAGCATGAGGGGAAGGGTATGGGTGAGTAGCGGAGTAGCTGAGGGAGGGGGTGACAGGAAGAGCGGACAGCGGACAGCGGACAGCAGGAGGACTCCTACCGAATACCGAATACCCAATACCGGATACCGGCCCGCCCACCTGCATAACCAACAAACGCGTCACCGGTACCATCACCCACATGCCTGTTGAGATTGACATTGAACGGGTCGCGCACCTTGCACGGATTGCGCTGACCGACGAGGAGATGGCTGCCTACAGCGACCAGCTCGTTCACATCCTCGAGCACGCGGAGCGGGTTCAGGCGTTGCCGACCGAAGGGGTCGAGCCGACGTCACATCCGTTGCCGATGGTGAACGCCTTCCGACCCGATGAGGTAACCGCATCGCTGGATCGTGATGACGCCCTCGCCGGTGCGCCGGATGTTGAAGACGGCTACTTTCGGGTCCCGAAGATCCTGGACGAGTCATGACGGACCTCGCCGATCTCACGATCGCCCAAGCCACAGCCGGACTCCGGGCACACGAGTTCAGTGCGGTCGACCTGCTCGATGCCGTCGAGCGCAGAGCAGCGATCACCGAAGCTCACCTCCACGCCTACCTCACCCTCGATCGAAAAGGGGCGAGAGCAGCGGCCGAGGGAGCCGATGCCGCCCTTGCCGGCGGCGACCAACGACCTCTGCTCGGCATCCCGATTGCTCTGAAGGACAACATGGTGACGAAGGGCGTCGAAACGACGGCCTCCTCGCAGATCCTCGCCGGATGGAAGCCACCGTACGACGGCACGGCGGTCCGTCGCCTCAAAGAGGCCGGCGCCGTGATCGTCGGCAAGACGAACCTCGATGAGTTCGCCATGGGATCTTCGACCGAGAACTCGGCGTACGGACCGACCCGCAATCCGTGGAACACCGACACCGTCCCGGGCGGATCGTCCGGCGGTTCGGCAGCAACGGTTGCCGTCGGGTCGGCCCTCGGAGCCTTCGGCTCGGACACCGGCGGTTCGATTCGCCAGCCGGCATCCCTCACCGGGACCGTCGGAGCGAAACCGACCTACGGCCTCGTCAGCCGATACGGACTCATCGCGTTCGCGTCATCCCTCGACCAGATCGGCCCGCTTGCCAGAACGGTCCCCGACGCTGCGACGCTGCTCGAAGCCGTCGCCGGCTGGGATCGGTTGGATGCGACGAGCTACCACGGCGACGTGCCCGCGATCTCACGGTCTCTCGATGCCGGAGTGGCCGGGTTGCGCATCGGCGTGATCACCGAACTCACAGGTGACGCGTTCGATCCTCAGGTCACCGCAGCAACGGATGCCACGATCACTCGACTCTCCGATGCGGGCGCCGAAGTCGTGGAGATATCGCTCCCGGCCATCGAATACGCGCTCTCTGCCTACTACCTGATCGCTCCCGCCGAGTGCTCTGCGAACCTCGCTCGGTTCGATGGCGTCCGGTACGGACTGAGAGTCGACGGAGCCACAACAGAGGAGATGATGGCGAGAACCCGGGCAGAAGGCTTCGGCCCCGAGGTCACCCGCCGGATCCTCCTCGGCACCTACGCCCTCTCGGCCGGCTACTACGACGCCTTCTACGGGCAGGCGCAGAGGGTCCGGACGCTGATCCGTAACGACTTCGCCACGGCCTACGGCCAGGTGGACGTGCTCGTCTCCCCGACGAGTCCGACGACCGCCTTCGAGATCGGTGCGAAGACCGAAGACCCGCTCACCATGTACTTCGCGGACATCTGCACCATCGCCACCAACCTTGCCGGTGATCCGGCGATTTCGGTACCCGTCGGTCTCGATGATGCGGGCCTCCCCATCGGATTCCAGATCATGGCTCCCGCGCTGGGCGAAGAGGTCATGTTCCAGGTCGCCGCCGAGATCGAACGTCTCGTTGACTTCACAGCGAGACCGAGACTCGCTAGTTCGAAGGTGGTGGCACCATGACCGAGTGGGAAGCCGTCATCGGTCTTGAGACCCACGTGGAGCTCCAGACGAACTCGAAGATGTTCTGCGGGTGTCCGGTCGACTTCGGAGATGAGCCGAACACGGCGGTGTGTCCCGTCTGTCTCGCCATGCCGGGTGCGCTGCCGGTGCCGAACAGGGAGGCCATAGAAGGGATCCTGTCGATCGGCGACGCCCTCGACTGCACCCTCACCGAGGATTCGCTCTTCTATCGGAAGAACTACTTCTACCCCGACCTTCCGAAGAACTACCAGATCTCGCAGTACACCTTCCCGCTGTGCGTAGACGGGCGCCTCGACGTTGACGTCGACGGTGAACCGACGACCGTTGGGATCACCCGCGTGCACATGGAAGAAGACACCGGCAAGAGCACCCATGTGGGGGAGAGCGGCCGGATCCATGGTGCCGAGCACACCTTGCTCGACTTCAACCGGGCCGGCGTGCCTCTCGTTGAGGTCGTCACCGAGCCCGACATTCGATCACCCGAACAGGCTCGCGCCTACGGGATGGAGCTGCAACGGATCGTGAGAACACTTGGTGTGTCGGACGCCAAACTCGAAGAAGGGTCGATGCGCTTCGATGCGAACATCTCGGTACGTCCCGTCGGCACTGAGGAGCTCGGTACGAGGGCCGAAGTGAAGAACGTCAATTCGCTGCGATCGATGCAACGTGCCATCGCCTACGAGATCACTCGACAGATCGAAGTCCTCGAGGGCGGCGGGTCGATCCATCTCGAGACCCGTCACTGGGATGAAGCCAAGGGTATAACCAAGCCGGGTCGGACGAAGGAAGACTCCGCCGACTATCGCTATTTCCAGGATCCGGATCTGTTGCCGCTCCACATCGATGATGCATGGCGGGAGCGTG
>JAOZMA010000087.1:0-5459 GCA_029934555.1 Acidimicrobiia bacterium
AGTACGCACACACCGCTGCCAACTACCAGGTGACTTCAGAGGTCATGAAGAGGGCGAAGAGCAGCTCCATCATCCTCCACTCGCTGCCCCGTCGTGACGAGCTCCTTCCGGAGGTCGACGACTCCAGGCATGCTCGCTATTGGCAAGAGGCGTACAACGGCGTCGTCATGCGCATGGCGCTCCTCTCGTCGGTCCTCGGAGTGTGGGAGTGATGCCAAGGCTCGTTATTGCCATCGGCGGCAATTCCCTGATTCCCGACGGTGACCACCAATCGGTCCAGGACCAGTACGACGCTGCGGCCGAGACCGACGATCACATCGCCGGTCTGGTCGAGCAGGGTTGGGACGTGGCGATCTCGCACGGGAATGGACCCCAGGTGGGATTCATCCTGCGCCGATCCGAGCTTGCAAGCAGCGAGCTCCACGAGATTCCGCTCGACTACTGCGGGGCCGACACGCAGGGTGCGATCGGGTACATGCTCCAGCAGAACCTGGTCAACGATTTCCGCCAGCGCGGTATCGACAAGAGTGTCGCAACGATCGTCACCCAGGTCGAGGTCGACGCAGCCGATCCGGCATTCCAGAACGCAGCCAAACCGATCGGCTCGTTCATGGGCGAAGAAGAAGCGATGCGTCGTCGCGATGAAGAAGGCTGGGACGTCCTCGAGGACGCCGGGCGTGGTTGGCGCCGCGTCGTTGCCTCCCCGCAACCGAAGCGAATCGTCGAACTCGATGTGATCAAGGGTCTGCTCGACGCGGGCATCATCACCATCGCAGTCGGCGGTGGCGGCATCCCGGTCGTCGAGAATGACAAGGGTGATCTCGAAGGGATCGCCGCCGTGATCGACAAGGACCTGGCGTCGGCGCTTCTCGCAGTTCAGGTCGACGCGGACCTGCTCCTGATCTCTACGGCAGTGGAGAAGGTCGCCCTCAACTTCGGTACCCCGGAGCAGCAGTGGGTCGACCAGTTCACCCTTGCCGAGGTCAAGCAGTACCTCGCAGAGGGCGGACACTTCGCCGAGGGCTCGATGGCGCCGAAGATGCGTGCCGTCGTCCAGTTCATGGAGGCCGGAGGCAAGGAAGCGCTCATCACCAACCCGCCGAACCTAGAGCGAGCCATGGCCGGAGAGACCGGTACCAGGATCGTTCAATGACCAACGTTGTCGGGCTCACATGTGTGATCTGCGACAAGACGTATCCGGCGGATTTCGCCGGGTACGTCTGTCCGGATCATGGCAACGAGGGAATCCTCGATGTCGAATACGACTACGACAAGATCGGCGAGACGTTCACCAAAGAGAGCCTCGCAGCGGATCCGGATCGCACCATGTGGCGGTACCGGCCGCTGCTTCCCATTGAAGATGACGCCGAAGTTCCTCCGCTGACCGTTGGCGGAACGCCGATGTATGACGCCCCCTCGTTGGCCGAACAGGTCGGCGTTGGACGCGTCTGGGTGAAGGACGAAGGTCGCGAACCGACGGCCTCGCTCAAGGATCGGGCGTCGGCGATGGCCGTCGTCAAGGCCCAGGAACGGGGCGCAGAAGTAGTCACCACAGCCTCCACGGGGAATGCCGCAGCGGCACTCTCGGGTATCTCGGCGAGCGTAGGTCAGAAGAACGTCATCTTCGTTCCCGCCTCCGCGCCCGAAGCGAAGATCGCTCAACTGCTCGCATACGGATCAACGGTTGCTCTCGTCAACGGGAGTTACGGGGACGCGTTCGACCTCTGCATGGAGGCATCGGCGGAGTACGGCTGGTACAACCGGAACACCGGATACAACCCGTACATGACCGAAGGCAAGAAGACCGCCGGTCTCGAGATACTCGAAGACCTCGGATGGGAAGCACCCGACGCCATCTTCGTGAGCGTCGGCGACGGCTCCATCATCGGAGGTGTTCACAAGGGCATGAAGGATGCGCTCGCTCTGGGATGGATCGATCGGATGCCCCGTATCTACGGGATCCAGTCGGCAGGGAGCGACTACATGGTTCAGGCATTCGAGAACGGCGAGGACGTGCTCACGAAGCCGCCCATCTCGGCAGACACCGTCGCTGACTCGATCAGCGCCGACCTGCCACGGGACCGTATCAAAGCGATGGCGGCCGTCACCGAGACCGGGGGTGTCTACCTGCGTGTCTCCGACGAGGAGATCCTCGCCGCCATTCCAACACTGGCCCGCGGCTCGGGCGTCTTCGCCGAACCGGCAGGCGCGGCTCCATATGCCGGGCTCGTCGTAGCCGTCGAAAAGGGGCTTGTCGGAGCGGACGACACCGTCGTTCTGCTAGCCACCGGCAGCGGCCTCAAAGACGTCGCCTCCGCTCTCAAGGCCGTCGCCGCGGTCGGGACCACCCCGATGCGCATCGACCCCACCCTGGACTCGCTCCGGGCAGCACTCAACAACTGAAAGGACCACCGGTCATGATCGACCTCACCATCAACGAAGCCGTCCTAGCGTCTGCCGTCCAGCGGGCCAGCGAGCGGAACTTCAAGATCCCAACCTTCAAGATGATGCGGGACCCGAGCCTCATCCCGGACGATGTCAAAGAGCGTCTTGCCGATGTCGGCCTCTGGGACCTCGACCCGATCAATCTCTACCGCATCACGTGGCACAACGAGGCGAAGGCCTCAGGCGGCGGATTCGGAGGGATCAACTACTTCGAGGTCCCCTCGGAGATCAGCGGTGTCGATGCTCGCATCGTGATGATGGAAGGGAAATGGTTCCCGACCGGTGCCCACAAGGTTGGGGCAGCTTTCGGTTGTCTTGTCCCGCGCCTCGTCACCGGACAGTTCGACCCGGCCACGCAGAAGGCCGTCTGGCCGTCGACCGGCAACTACTGCCGCGGCGGTGCATACGACTCCAACCTCCTGGCGTGCGAATCGATCGCCATCCTGCCGGAAGGTATGAGCGCGGAGCGTTTCCATTGGCTCGAAAGCGTTGCAGGAGAGATCATCCGGACACCGGGGACCGAGTCGAACGTCAAGGAGATCTTCGACAAGTGCAACGAACTGCGGACCAGCGGCGAGGATCTCGTGATCTTCAACCAGTTCGACGAGTTCGGGAACTACCTCTGGCACTACAGCATCACCGGCCCCGCCATGGTCGAGGTGCTCAACGAAGTGATGGGCGAGGACGACGAGTTCGCCGGTGTCACGTTGACCACAGGGTCTGCAGGAACGATCGCTTCGGGCGATTATTTGAAGCAGGTCTATCCGTACTCGAAGATCGCAGCCGGAGAGGCGACCGAGTGCCCGACGATGGTCTACAACGGGTTCGGAGAGCACCGGATCGAGGGGATCGGCGACAAGCACATCCCGTGGATCCACAACGTGCGCAACACCGACATGGCGATGGCGATCGACGACGAGTCGACCATCAGCCTGATCCGCCTCTTCAACGAGCCGGCAGGCCTCGAGTATCTCGCCAGCCAGGGTGTGCCCGCCGAGTTCATCGAGAAGCTCCCGCTCCTCGGCATCTCCGGCGTTGCGAACATGCTGATGGCGATGAAGTTCGCCAAGTGGTACGAGCTTGCGAGCAACCAGGTAGTGATGACGCTCGGAACCGACTCGATGGAGATGTACGAGTCTCGGTTGGCGGAGCTCAACGAAGAGCGCGGCGAGTTCACGCTCCTCGACGCAGCCGGTGCGTATCACCAGCACCTGATGGGTCAGTCGTTGGCCAACGTTCAGGAGCTCGACTACTACCAGCGGAAGCGCATCCACAACCTGAAGTACTACACCTGGGTTGAGCAGCAGGGCAAGACCTACGAAGAGATCCAGGCCCAGTGGTATGACCCGGAGTACTGGACGAGCATCCAGGCGATGGCGGATCCGATCGACGAGCTGATCGAGCAGTTCAACGCGAGGGTCGACGAGGCGTAGCGCACAGCCAACAGCAAACAGCCAACAGCGAACAGCCAGGCCCTCCACGTTCGGGGGCCTGGCTGTCTGCTGTCAGCTGTGGTCTGTCTGCTCGTTCTTCAGTCGATTCCAGCTAGGAACTCGGCGATGGCTGGTGTCACAACCTCCGGGTGGGTCAGGTTGCTTGCGTGGGCTGCGCCGGGGACCGGGATCATGCCCCGACAGTCGGCGAGATCGTCGCATAGCTGACGGGCCGAATCGATTGGGATCGCCAGATCTTCTTCGCCGTGGACGATGAGCACAGGGCAGGCGATCTCGTCGACCCGACCGCTGATGTCGTCACGATTGAGGAGACACTCGCCGGGATACTCGATCGTCGAGCGATCCCGGGACTCCCAGATCCCGATCCATTTCTCCATCAGGTCGGGCCGTCCGATGATCAGCCCGGCGACCATCGTGCCGACGTCGCCGAGGGGTTCGTCGCTCAGCCAATGCTGGATCATGCCGGCGTAGCCTGCGAGGGCTTCTTCGTCATCGACGAAGACGCCCGAATCGATGACCACGAGGCCACGCACCCGATCCGGATACGCCATCGCCGCTCGCAGGGAGAGGTAGCCGCCCTGGGACATGCCGATGAGGATTGCCTCATCGATACCCAGATGGTCCATCAACCCAACGGCATCCGCTGCGGAATCCCAATAGGTGAACGGTCCGTCGACCGGGGTGTCGCCGAAACCGCGCTCATCCCAGGTGACACATCGATAGATCTCCGAGAGCACGTCGATCTGGGCCTCGAACATGGTGCGATCCATGAGAAAGCCGTGGCTGAACACGAGCGCAGGACCGTCGCCCCCTGTGTCGTCGTAAGCGATCTGTTGACCGTTGACCTCGGCTACCGGCATGGTGAATCCTCCGTTCGAATGGATACTGCGATCCTCACAGCCTCGTGAATGTACCACCGAGGTGTCGCGCCGATGGAATGGAATTCGTTTCCAAAGACGTGATCGTGTGCCACAATCGCTGGTACCAGAGAAGGGAGGTGGTCCACATTGACTGAATGTTTGCATAGGACCCTGGAGGTGGCCGAGCGCTAACGGCCGCACCGTACGAAAGGAGTGGCTGTTCCTCGAGAGAGGTAGGTAGCGACTCCAACTCGGACCACCGATACCCGGAGACCCGTGGGTTGGTCCTCCCACGGCGGCGAAGATCTCGTCGAAGCGTCTCCGGGTTTCACCATGTCTGGAGGGCGCATGAGCGTGCAGTACCGACTCGCCACGCACGGCGACTATGACCACGGGGCCATCGTGCGCATCGGTCGTGCGATTCAGCCTGATGACCCTTCGCATCTCGAGATTCTCAAGGTCTCGTTCTCCGACTTCGAAGCGCGGAGCTTGGGGCGGCAACTGCTTGCGACGGCTTCCTCGTCGCTATGGTTGGAGAGGACCTGATCGGACTCACCGAGCCGCAACCCGTCGACGACGATCCCACAGCGATCGATCAGGACATGACCGGCGTTCGTGCCGACCACCGAGGTAGCGGCATTGCGATGGCGCTCAAGGTGGCGTCGGCAACCTGGGCCAAGAACCAGGGATTCGCATCGAT
>JAOZMA010000087.1:5559-8552 GCA_029934555.1 Acidimicrobiia bacterium
CGCATCGATGCTTGCCGTCAACGACCGGCTCGGCTTCAAGCGAGATCAGGCGCAGATCGAGTATCTCAAGGACCTGTAGGGTCGGCGCTATGGATTGGACGACCTACCCCGAGCTTCCGACAGCCGGCGCCGAAAAGGGCGCACGATGAGTACGCCGTTCATCGTGTCCGAGATCGGGCAGCTCCGCACCGTGATGGTGCACCGCCCGGGGATCGAGATCGCTCGCATCACACCGGAGAACAAGGAGGCGTTGCTCTTCGACGATCTCCTGTGGCTCGAACGGGCGCAAGAAGAGCACGACATCTTCGCCGAGATGCTGCGGTCCCGTGGGGCTGAGGTTCTCCTCTTCGAGGATCTTCTGAGCGACGTGCTCGAGGACGAGGCCGTGCGCGGCTCGCTCATCGACTCGGTCCTCAATCCGGCGCGAGTCGGCCCCCGGGTCGCCGACACGATGCGGATGGCGCTGCGAGAGCGTCCAGTGGAAGAGGTCCGCGACATCCTGATCGGGGGACTCCTCGAATCAGAGCTCGAGGAATGGGGGGTCGACCACCTCTTCGCCGACCTCGTCGCCGACCGGTTCCACTACGTCCTGCGTCCGTTGCCGAACCTGCTGTTCATGAGGGACAACGCCGCATGGATCGGGAACGGTCTGGTCAAGAGCGTCCTCTCAACGCCGGCGCGCCAGGCCGAATCCACGCTCGTGCGAGCCGTCTACGACCACCACCCGCTGTTCTCACAACTCGAAGCACCGGTGTGGTTCGGCGACGGGCCGGATGAGCGGTTCCCCGCGAGCATCGAAGGCGGAGACGTCCTCGTGCTCTCAGAGACGACGGTCATGATCGGCCTCGGAGAACGAACTGCGCCTGCGGCCGTCGAGATCCTGGCCGCGAATCTCTTCGAACGCTCAGCCGTGGAGCGGGTCATCGTCGTGCATCTCCGAAAGGAGCGCGCAGTCATGCACCTCGACACCGTGTTCACGATGGTCGACGAGAACAAGTTCAACGTCTTCCCCGGAATTCTCGACGGCGTCGACGTCCACGTCATCCGACCGGGGGCGACGCGCCCGTTGGAGATCGAGACGTGCGACAACCTGGAATCCGCGCTCCGTGTTGCTCTCGATCACGATGACCTCGAGTTCATTCCTACCGGCGGTGATGCCATTGGGCGACTCCGTGAACAGTGGGACGACGGAAACAACACGTTCGCTGTTGCTCCCGGCGTCGTGATCGCCTACCGGCGCAACCAGGAGACGAACCGGCGTCTCCGGGACCACGGCATCGAAGTTCTCGAACTCGATGCTTCCGAACTCGGCCGGGGCAGAGGCGGTAGCCGATGCATGACCCAGCCGATTCTCAGAGGAGCCTTGTCATGAGCGATCTCGTCACCGTCGCCGTCTACCCGACCAGGTCCGATGCCGAGATCGTCAGGGCGCGACTTATCTCCGACGGGATCGAGGCGATCGTGATCGCCGACAACGAGGGCGGGCTGAATCCTGGCTTCTACTCGAGCTATGGCGTTCGCGTCGTTGTGACCGCACCAAACCTGGCAGAAGCACGCGAGTCCGTCGGTGTTGAGATCATCGAGATACCCGATGAAGCGATGCACCTGATGGTGGCGCACGCCAGGGCATGGGCGCCGAACGAGTCGTGCGGGCTTGTCGCCGGTGTCGGTGATGTCGTGACGAAGGTCTACCAATTGGTCAACGCCGACCCCGGTCCAGACCGGTTCACGCTCGACCCCGAGGAACAGTTCACGGCACTCCAGGATGCCGAGGCCAACGGATGGGAGATCCTCGGAACATTCCACTCACACCCGGCCGCTCCGCCAATACCGTCGCGATCAGACGTCGACGGTGGCGGGGATCCCGCGTGGGTGAATCTCATCGTCGGTGTCGAAGATGACCGTATCGCCGTACGTGCATTCCGGTACGTAGACGGCGTTGCAACCTCCGTCGAGATCGAGCGTCGATGACAACACTCACCGTCCTCGGCTCATCGGGTGGCACGCCGACCCGCACCAACCCGGCCTCGGGTTACCTGCTCGAAGCCGAGGGGATGTCGTTCTGGATCGATGCCGGCACGGGCACGTTCATGGAGCTCTCGAAGCACGTCGATCCTGGGACGCTCGAAGGCGTCGTGCTGAGCCACACGCACTCGGATCACTGCACCGACATCTTCGGCCTCTACGGCTATCTCGCCTTCGGACCGTCCGGCTCGATTCCCGTCCCCGTGCTCGTCCCTCCGGGAGCTACGGAACACCTCTCGGCATTCGCGCGGGCCGCCGAGGAGCATGTTTTCCACTCGGTGTTCGATTTCGTGGAGGTTGACGCCGGTTCGACCGTGAAGATCGACGATGTATCGATCCGTTTCGGTGAAGCGGTTCATCCCGTGCCAGCACTCGTTACCCGCTTCGATACACCCGGAGGATCCGTCGTGTACTCGGGGGATACCGGGCCCGGATCCGATCTTCTCGATCTCGCCTACGACGCCGACGTCCTCCTGTGCGAGGCCACCATCGCCGGTGAGCGGGACGAGCAGACGTACCCGTACCATCTCACCGCCTTCGAGGCCGGGAGGATCGCTGCCGAAGCCGGGGTCCGGACGTTGGTCGTCACGCACCTCACCTCTGGAATCGATCCCGACCGAGCACTCGAAGAGGCTGCAGACGGATTCAACGGGGACCTTGTCCTCGCCATGCCGGGAACAAGAATCGCGATCGGGGAGACACCATGAGAGAAGACCGAGCGGTTGACGCGCTGAGGCCGGTCCGCATCCGGCGCGGGTTCACCGAGATGACGCCGGGTTCGGTCCTCATCGAGATGGGGAAGACGCAAGTGCTGTGCACGGCGGCATTCGAAGAGGACGTCCCGCGATGGATGAGGGACAGCGGCAAAGGATGGGTCACGGCGGAGTACGCGATGCTCCCCGGATCCAGCCCTCAGCGTGTCCGCCGGAACGCTATCGAGGGAGGCAGGACCAAGGAGATCCAGCGCC
>JAOZMA010000088.1 GCA_029934555.1 Acidimicrobiia bacterium
ACCCCGATCTCGAGTTCTACGTCTCCGGTGAGAGCCTCGCTTCGACCCGGATCATTCTTGCCGTGACAACGCTCGAGCTCGTCCGCGGTGTCGAAGGTTCGGATCCCCCCGTCACCGTCATCGTGACCCCGGTGGGTGATCAGGACTTCGTACCGATCAGCGATCGGTTCCTACCGTTGATGGTCATCTATGCGGTGATGGTCGCTGCCATGTTCCTGCCGGCCGCTTCGCTGGTCGACGAGAGGGAGAATCGCACCCTCGATGCGGTGCTGGTGACACCGACCCGGATGTCGGAGGTCCTGGTCGGGAAGGGCGCATACGCCGTTGCGCTGGCCGTGATCCTCGGGATCGTGACCCTGGCTCTCAATGGTGCACTGGCCGGACAACCCCTGACGATGACGTTGATCCTGTTCGTTGGTTCGGTGATGTTGATGCTCATGGGCCTGGCCCTCGGCCTCTGGGCCAGGGACATCACGACGATGTACACGGCGATCAAGGCCGGCGGCATCATCATCTTCCTGCCGGTCATCTTCACCCTGTTCCCCGGACTCCCCCAATGGATCCCGAAGCTGGTGCCGACGTACTACTTCCTCCAGCCGATCTACGACGTCGCTATCCACGGCCAATCCCTCGGCGACGTGATGCCCGAACTCCTGATCGCCGTCGTCATCTGCATCGCCCTCGTTCCGCTGGTCGGATGGGTGGCACGCCGATCCGAACATCAACTCGCCATGACCGTCTGAGCCCTACTTCAGCTGGATTCGGCTAGTTCGCGACCCTGAGAACACTTGCCAAATGCCTAGTGCTCTACCGAATTGCCAGCTGAGCACCTAGGTGCGTATACTTTCTCCATACGAGCCGGTGTCTGTGATCCACCGACCATCGGCTCAGCGACGGGGGGAGGAACGCGGTCGGTATCCACCGGTCGCGTTTCCGCGTTCAAAGGAACATCGAACCTCTCGTAGCCGCATCCAATCTCGACTCGCCGACAATCACGGTCTCTGGCACACGGGCGATACAGGAGAGAACCATCGAGCGTGGGGTCAACCGAGTTCGTCTCGGTATCGCTCACGCTCGATCGTTCGATGGCTCAACCCTGTTGCAGGGCCGCGTAGTCGTCGGCTGCATCGAAGAGGCTCGCAACGATCTCTTCGCCCGAAGCTCCAAGCGGGTCGGATCCCCATAGGGTATTGAACAGCTCGATGGCCTCCGGACGGTTCAGCGGTACCCACTCGTTGAATCGTTGGAGGGCCTCGTTCTGGGCTTCGGAGAAGTCGGGGGCAGGAAGGCTGACCGACACCAAACTGCCATCGTCGGCGATCGTGAAGTTCTGCCGGTAGAGCGCAGCTCCGTCGCCGCTGATGCGATCTAGCACGGGATCTACCGCCATGAAGCTGCATCTCACCGTGGTCTCCGACAGCGGCTCGCAGTCGATGTCGTCGATCGAATCCACAGTTGCGCTGATCCACGCGAACCGTGCTTCGATGTGTTCGGCGTCGGTCTCCGTCGAGCCGGCCGGTGTCACACCCCAGTCGGTCCCGCCAGCCGCGAAGAGTGTCTGATACGCGGCAAAGTCGTTAGCAACAGTGGAGACGAGATACGCCTCTCCAGCGGCCTGTGGCGTATCGAACGGTGGTGCGGGTGTGCCCGCAGCATCAGATGAGCCCCGGCTGACGGCTACAACTCCAGCTCCGATGATCAACACGATCACAAATGCTGCAACGGCCACCAGCGGCTGCCAATGGCTGGCCTTCTTGGCCGGTGTCGGTGTCTGTTCAGTTCTCTCGAGGGTCTCCATGCGCTCGCTCCTTTCCTTCGTTGCCGAAAGGAAGGCTGCGCTGACAAGTCCCGTTTCCACGAAGCTTGCTGCGTCGGGAATCGGATTGGCATCACTCAATGTGGTGAATGCTGCATCGGGTTTCATACGTGCCCTCCTCCTTCCTCAATCGGCAAAGGAGCGAATACGATCGGATTGACCGAATCAGGAATCTCCCGACCCAGCCGTTTCTTCGCCCGGTGGACGCGCTGTTCGGCAGCGGCCACAGAACATTCCATGACCTCGGCGATGAGAGGAGCGGATAGCTCCTCCCATGCGGCGAGACGCAGGACCTCCTGATCGGTGGGACTCAACCGGGACATCGCATCGATCACGACACGATCCCGTTCGCGACGGACAACGACATCCTCGGCGGCTTCCGCCGAACGATGTCGTACGCCCCGAAGACGCTCGACCAGACGGAATCTGCGTTGAGCGCCGCGGCGTCGGTTTGCGATCGTTCGATATGCCACGCCGTAGAGCCACGGCAGCGGCATCTCGTCATCGAACTGATCCATGCGACGCCACAGCACAACGAACACCTCGTTGGTGGCATCCTCCGCGTCGGCACGGTTCACTCTGCGACCGCAGTACGCCATCACGTCGGCATAGTGCGTCTCGTAGATCCTCGTGAACCGCACGTCGGCGGTCGGGGTCATCGTCCCTCCCCTTGCCTATCTCACCAACTAGCTGTCCGGACCGTCGCGAATCCTGACATCTACACCGTCAAGTAGAGCACACGATTCGGACGGCTGGACAAGAAGTCACTTCTGCTCGATCGGTCGGATGATGGCTGGTCAGACGAAACCTCCATCAACCGGAGCATTCGGCGCGTAGGTTTGGTGGAACCTGAGGGAGGGTTTCGATCACGGACAACCAACAGCAGCGTTCTACGGAGAGGCGCGTCGTCACGGCGCTGTTCTGCGACGTCGTTGGCTCAACGTCGCTCGCCGAGACGATGGACCCTGAGGATTGGGCCGACATCGTCGGCGAGACCATGGCAGAGATGGCCGGATGCATCGAGCGCTACGACGGTACGGTCGTGCAGTTCGCCGGTGATGCCGTACTCGCGATCTTCGGCGCACCCGTCGCCCACGAGGATGATCCCTATCGAGCGGTCCGGGCCGGACTGGACATCATCGAGACAGTCGGCGGTTCCAACACATCGTCCGTCGAGATCGAGATCCGCGCGGGAATCCACACGGGTCTGGTAATCGTCGGCGACATCAGTGCAGGGGACCTCAGCACCTACACAGCCCTCGGAGACACGACCAACGTTGCGGCCCGGATGCAAGCCATGGCGGAACCCGGCAGGTTGCTCGTGTCGGCCGACCCCGACCGCCTGGTCGCCAACGACGTCACGGCACGAGATCTCGGGCCCGTCGAAGTCAAGGGCAAGTCTGAACCGATTGCCGTCTACGAGATCACAACCGTTCGCGACCTCGCCACCCGGCGCCGGGGAATCCCCGGGTTCCAGAGTCCGATGGTCGGGCGCGACTTGGAGTTGGCCCGTCTCGTCGAACTGGCCGACTACGCCGCTGCCGGTAGTGGGCGAGTCACAGCCATCGTCGGCGACCCCGGCGTCGGCAAGAGCAGGCTGATCGCCGAACTCCAGGAACACGCCGAAGCCACGGACCACGCGAGATGGGTGGTCGGGCGCAGCGCCTCATACGATCAGCATCGCCCGTATCACCTGGTCGCATCCCTTGTCCTCTCACTCGCCGGCGCTTCCGCGAGTGACGACCCCGAGATCATCAGGAAGGCCGTTACGGAAGCTGCCCAACCGGTGTTCGGTATCGACAGTCCGTCGACCGGCCACCTGCTCCAACTGCTGGGCCTCGAGGATGGCCATCCTGATGATGAACCCGGCGTGCTGCACGCCTACTACGACACAGCTCTTGCCGGTCTGATCTCCGCTACTGCCGCGGAACATGCGCCCCTTTTCGTGATTCTTGAGGATGTGCACTGGGCGGACCCGTCATCAACCGAACTGCTCTCAGCAATGCTGGAACGAATCCAACAGTCTGCGGTGCTGCTTGTCATCGTGAGTCGTCCGGATCGACAGTCCCACGGGTGGGACGTCATTGCCCGGGCAGACCGCGAACTGGGCGAGTCATTCACCGAGACGCGGCTCCGGCCACTCGACGACGGGGACAGTCGCGAACTCGTCGCCAACCTGCTCGAAATCGAAGCCCTCTCGGACGACCTCCGGCAACAGATCCTTGGTCGAGCGGAGGGCAACCCGTTCTTCATTGAGGAGGTTGTCCGGATGCTCGTCGACCGAGATCTCATCGAAGAATCCGACGGTCGGTGGGTCGCCAAGAGTGAACTCACGAGCCTCGACGTGCCCGAGACGCTTCATGGACTGCTGGCATCGCGAATCGACGGACTGCCTGCCGATGTCCGCCGGACCGCCATGCTGGCCGCCGTCATCGGGCGCCGGTTCGAGAAATCGCTCCTGATCTCCGTCCTGCGGCATGGCTCAGAAGACGACGAGGCATCGATCTCAGCCGACCTCAATGTTCTCGAGGCTCAGGGTTTGACCAAGCTGGTCGCGACACGCCCCGAATTGGCGTTCACGTTCCGCCACGCCCTCATCCACGACGTCACCTACGCGTCGATCCTGAAGAAGGATCGACGTCGTCTCCACACCGAAGTAGCTGATGCGATCGCCCGGATGTATCCGGATCGACTCGAGGAGCACGCAGCAACGCTGTCTCGACACTACGAGGAGGCCGGCGATCGAGATCAGACGCTCCGCTATCTGCTCCTCGCCGGGCAAGCGGCACTCAGCCGTCATGCCATGAGGGAGGGCCACGACTTCTACACACGGGCATCAGCCTTGCTCGATGCCGACCCGCAGACAACAGTCGAGACGAAGATCGACGTGGCGCTTGCCAGAGCAACTGCAGGGATCAACTTCACGCCGGGCGACCAGACGATCGCACTACTCGAAGACGTGCGCGGTGACGCGGAGGCGCTCGGCGACGCCGAAGTCATCGCCCGGGTTTACGCCCTGTTGTTGAGAATCCGAACGATGATGGAAGAAAGCTACGCAGATCGCCACTATCGAGATCTCATGGATCGGGCGTTCGCGTTGGCACCCACCGTGCAAACACCGGAACTGCGGGCCTATCTGGAAGGGATGATGGGCCAGGTTCTCCGGTCCAGGGACGATTACGCCGCCTCAGTGGATCTGATCGGAGGATCCGTTGTGCCGCTCGAAGAGGCAGGAAGGGTCGGCGAAGCTGGGCTCAACGCGGCGTATGCCGCAGATGCGGAAGCATCACGCGGCCGCTTCGACGAGGCCGACCGTTGGATCAAACGAGCAACGGTGCTCGGCGAGGAGAGCGGCAATCCGAGCGTCATCGCCGATGTCAACCTCTTCAAGGGCCGGATCGCCGCCGCACAGGGGGAACTCGAAGCGGCACTCGAGCACACCCGTCTGGGTATCGAGATGGCCGCAGGGGCGAGCAACATCCAGTGTGAGCTCGTCGGGAACTTCATGGTCGCCGACCAACAGCTCCGCCTCGGCGAGCCCGCATCTGCGATCTCACATCTCGAGCGCACGTTCGAGCTCGGAGAGTTCTGTAACGCCGTGGCCATCGTCAAATTGGGCGAAGCCTGGCTGACGTCTGCGAAAGCCAACCTCGGCGACCTCGATCCGGAGGGCTTCTCCGGACCGCTCGCGATGGCCCAGGCCGGCGGGAGCCGCAGCGGTGAAGCCGCTGTACGTCTTCAGAGGGCGATAACGATATCGGCGAGCCCCGTCCCGGATTGGCCTTCCGCATTCGACGATTATCAGCGTTCCATCGCCCTCTTCGAGAGCATCGACGCTCGGCCCGATCAGGCGCGTGCTCTCCACGCATACGCGAATGCGCTGGATGCCGCCGGACGGGACGAAGAGAGCCGACTCCAACTCGACGCGGCAATGGCGATGTTCGACGAGATGGGTATCCGGCCGGACATGGTCCCGGCCTGACTCCGCCGACGAACCCGGCTACTCCCCCATCGTGTAGGCGTCGCGCTGGGCGTAGACGTGGTCCTCCCACACCCGCCGGTAACGATCGTCGTCCCGGACCGGCTTGCTGATCATCGCCGTGCAGTAGTCGCCCTGTCCGGGCGTCGTGGCCGCCTTGCCGAACAACTCGACGGCGAACGCCGAGAAGTCGCGTACCGCGACGTCGAAGATCTCGTCGACGAGGTCCTGGTCGATCCCGTAGATCTCGGCATTCTCGAGCACCAGCTGGGCGTAGACGATGAGCGTGAAGATCTCACCCACCGCGAGCAGCCAATCGGTGTTCTTCGACTGTGCCTCGGTGGGTGGCTGTGCGGCCAGCATCGCCTTAAAGACCTCTGTCTGTTCGGCGAACACCTTCACATTGGGGAGATCGAAACGTTCGAAGACCGGCGAGTAGTCGTGGAACTGGATACTCCCGAGCCCCCTCGTCGGCCCCTGGTCGAACAGGAAGTCGTCGTTGGCGGCATCGCTGCGTTGGCCCACATCAGGAAGGTCGGCGGGATTGAAGAAGTAGTTCTTCATGAACTTGACGATGAGCGCGATGTTGACGTGCACCGTGCCCTCGAGTTTCGGCAATGCCCGGATGTCCCGTGCGGCCATCTCGAAGAATCCGTCCTTCTCGAATCCCTTCGCTGCGATCACGTCCCACAGATGGTTGATGACGTCTTCGCCCTGGGTCGTCACCTTCATCTTGACGACCGGGTTGTAGAGCAGGTAGCGGCGATCGTCGAGTGATGCCGACCGCATGTAGTCGGAGGCACGGAGCGCCACGAGCTTCATCGCCACGAGGCGCGCGTACGCGTCGGTGAACAGTCGCTTCACGTGAGGGAAATCGGTCACGGTCATGCCGTAGAGGTGACGATGCGCTGCGTGGTGGATGGCCTCGTAGAAGGCATGGGTGCACATGCCGATCGAGCCCCACCCGAGGTTGTACTTGCCGATGTTGACGGTGTTGAGCGCCGCGTTCCAGGCCTCATCGCCCCTGGACAGGATGTCCGCATCGGTGACCGGGTAGTCGTCCAGGGCGTACTCGGCGACGTAGTCCTGGCTGTGCATCACGTTCTTGACGAGCCGGTAATTGAAGTGCTGCGAGTCGGTGGCGAAGAAGCAGTACTCGCCCGTGTCGGCCATCTTGGCGAACGTCGACACGATGGCGGCCTGGTTGCCGTTGCCGATGTAGTACTTGCTTCCGTTGGCCAGGTAGGTGCCGTCGCCAACGGGAGTCAACGTCATGTCGGTTGAGTAGAGGTCGGCACCGTGTTCCCGCTCCGACAGGCCGAAGGCGAAGATGGCTCCATCGTCGAGCAGCCCCGCCGCTCTCTCCTTGACGGCTTCGTTGTCGCTCATCCAGATAGGGCCGAGGCCGAGCACGGTCACCTGCCACACGTACCAGTAGGGAAGGCCGTAGAAACCGAGGATCTCGCCGAACTCGCAGTTGCGCCAGGTGTCCCAGCGGGTGTCATCGCCGCCGTATTCAGCCGGCGTGCACATCGTGGCGAAGATGCGTTCGCTGCCAAGAAAGTCGACGAAGTCCTGGTACCAAACCGCCGCATGGTCGTCATCCTTGATGCTCTGCAGGCCCTTCGTCTCGAAGAACTCGACCGTCTTGCGCATCACCTCGGCAGAGCGGTCGTCGGGATAGTCACGTTGCAGGTGGTGCGGGTGGAGAAGGATCATCAAACGACTCCTTGATCGACGGCGTACACCCGGCGGGTATGCCGGGTCCGTGACCCGACGGAGGATAGGCGGTGCCCATCGACCCTCCACCATCGGCGGTACCCGACCCTCCAAAGTAGTCTCGATCTCGTGCCGCCAAGTAGAAGGAAGAATGTGTGACAGAGTCGAGCGAGCTGTACGACACCATCCCATCGAAGATCACGACACCCGATGTCGTTGAGACCCGGATCGGGACCCTCGAGTTCTTCGACGGTCTGCCAACTGCAGCCACGGTCGATACGGTGTACGACAACCTCAATTTCCTTCGTGGTGTCGAGACGTTCCTGAACGGAATCCCGGCAGCCTCCATCGAGGCGATGCGCATGGGAATGGTCGCCATGGGAGTAGATGCCTGTAACAAGGTCGTCGTCATGGATGAACTGCTGGACTCGCAGCCACTCTTCCTCACCGGCAATACCGACACGGTGTACGCCTCCGGCATCCTCGACCTCGAGGTTGATGGCCCGACCGTTGTCGAGATCCCGCCGGGTTGCGGACCCGGCACCGTCAACGACGCCTGGTTCCGCTTCGTCGTGGATATGGGTGCCCCCGGACCCGATCGGGGCCAAGGTGGCAAGTATCTGATCCTGCCCCCCGACTACGACGGACCTGAGCCGGACGGGTACTTCATCGCACGATCAACGAGCTACACCAACTGGCTGATCCTGCGCGGGTTCCTGGTCGACGGCAAGCCGGATGCGGCAGCGAAGCTCTTCCGATCAGGGCTGAAGATCTACCCCTTGTCACAGGCCGACAGCCCCCCGGACATGACGTTCATCAGCGGATCTCGTGTGAAGCTCAACACGATCCACGCCAACGACTTCGAGTTCTTCGAGGAGCTCGCCACGGTCCTTCACAAGGAACCCGTCGACATGATCGATCCCGA
>JAOZMA010000089.1 GCA_029934555.1 Acidimicrobiia bacterium
CCGAAGGACGGGGGGACGCGAGGAGCTTGCGACGAGCAGGGGGGTCGGTGTTCGTTTGAACGATGCCCCCCTGCGCCCCGGCTGACGCCGTTGCGCGTCCCCCCGCCTGCCGGCGGTGGGACAGGAATGCGGGCGCCTTCCCAAGATCCCCCTATCCGCGGGTCCTCTACTCAATACGTTCCTGCAGGAATGCTTGGCCTGCTTCGCAGAACGACGCGAAGTCACATCGGTGACAGGCATCCGATGGGGTCGGATCGAATTCGTCACGCTCGATCCGGCTGGACAGGGTCTCGACGTGATCCCTTGCGGTGGCCAGCCACTCGTCATCGACGTCGATCGACCGCTCCGCGTAGCCGCCACCGCCGAAGAACGCGAAGGTGACCGACAGGCTGCCAGGCACGGGTTCCGCCACGGCACCGTCGGCGGCCGCGATGGCGTACGTCTGGAGTTGCACGTCGAGGGCCGGATCATCGGAGGAGCGTCCCGATTTGTAGTCGACGATCTCCCACCGCCCCGGCTCCGGTTCGTACACGGCATCGATACGGCCCCGGACCCTCACAGCGCCGAATCCGAGATCGATGGGGACCTCGGCGAAACGGGCTCGCTTGTCGGCGAAGCGAGAACCCAGGAAGACCTCGTAGGGATCTGCACCCGAGACCGCTGGTTCGCCTCCCGTGTCGTCGGCCAGGTCGTATGCGATCTCGTCGAGATCATCGAGCGGAACCTTCCCCAGGTTGTGAAGCTCAACGGCACGGTGGAACCGGACGCCGCGCCGCAGCGCAGGCGATGGTCGCCGGGGGAGTCGGTCGATGAACGCCCATCGGAATTGCAGGGGGCATCGTGCGAGGGTTACGAGGCCCGTAACCGATGTGGTCTTCGCCACCGACCGCTCTGCCACAGTCGGCTGTGGAAGCGACTCGAGGTCGAGCCGAAGCTGAGACGCCCTGGCGGTGGTGGCCGATTTGTGCTCGGGGAACGCGGACAGCCACTCTCCATCGTCAACCGCGCGCCGAAGCACCGTGTCCCACCCGGACCCGGTGAAGAGCGGATCGGGCACCGGGCCAGGAGCGCTCCATCGGGGCTCCTCGATGGGGCCGGGGTCTTCGGTCACGGCGTTCGTGCCCGCGATCTTGGCGGCCATAGCGAAGAGCGGGGACGGAACCCTGGGTGTCTTCCGCTCCGCGGTGCGGTGGGACCCCGTGATGATGAGGCGGTGTCGGGCTCGTGTGACGGCCACATACGCGGTTCGCCACTCTTCGGCTTCGTGGTAGGTCCGGAGAATCGCGTACCGATCCGACGCCTTCTGCGCGCCGCTCAGGTCTGGGAGGCTGTCGGCGTCGAGGCGCAGCGAGTAGGGCAGGTACTCGGCTTTGTCGATCGGACTGGCATACGAGCGGGCACGGGAAGGGAACCCACCGTCCACGACCGACGGGATCACGACGGTATCCCACTCAAGCCCCTTCGCACGGTGGATCGTGAGTATCGCGACCGCCGGTCCGCGGGAGACGGCGACGGTGTCCAACTCGCGAGGAGCGTTCTCGTCTGACAGGAGACGCAGGTACTGCAGGAAAGAGCTGAGGGTGGCTCGACCGACGACCGGCTTCCAGGACTCGATGAGATCCAGGAAACGGTACAGATTCAACCGGGTGGACAACGCGGCATGGTCATCCATCGCATCGATCTCCGTCCATGCATCGATCGCGGTGAGCACGCTCCTGCAGAGATCCGGCACGGGGAGACTCTGTGTCTCGACGAGCAGGCGCGCGTAGCGGCTCCGGAACTCCTCGATCCGGCGTCTTGCCTCAGGGGAACAATCGTGAATCTCCTCGATGTGGTCGATCGCCTCGATGAGGGAGGGTTCGACACCGGTCCCACGTGTGCGTTCGCGAACCCATGCGGCGAGCAGAACGAGATCCCCGAGCCCCAGCCGGTAGGCGCTGCCGAGAAGGATCCGGGAGAGAGAGATGGAATCCGAAGCGTCATCAAGGACCCGCAGCCATGCCAGGAGTTCTGCGATCTCGGGGATCTCGAGCAGACCGCCGACGGATGCGATCTCCGTCGGGATGCCCGCTGAGAGCAGCGCTCCTCGGATGGGCGCGATGTCGTTGTTCTTTCGCACAAGGACGGCGATCTCGTTCCATGGTGTTCCGTCGTCGTGTGCTTCTTCGATCCGTGCCGCGATCCACGCCGCTTCCTCGCCGCGGGTTCCGAGCCATCCCGTCTCGATCTCGCCGATCAGCGCGTCGGGACCGGCTTCCAGTGGATCGAACGGCTCATCGCCGTGCAGCCGCCCTCTGATGAGGTTGGCAAGGTCGAGGATGGCGCGATCCGACCGGCGATTGAGGGTGAGCGGCAGGGTCGCGGCGTCGGAGCCGTCTGCATCCGGGAAGTGCCGCACGAAACCGTCGAAATTCAAGCGGGAGGCGCCCCTCCACTCGTAGATCGTCTGGTCGGAGTCGCCAACCGCGGTGACCGGGAATCCGTCGCCGAACACCGCACGGAGCAGCTCGCGTTGCGCCGGATCGGTGTCCTGGTACTCGTCAAGGAGCACGACCCGATACCGGTCGCGGATGCGTTGAGCGATCGATGGATGTTGCGTGACGAGTTGATGGGCTCGCCGCACAAGATCGCCGTAGTCCACGACGCCGATGCTCGCCTTCGACTGCGTGTATGCCTCCACGAGTGAGAGGAGGTCCAGGCGTGTCTCCCACACCTCGTCGCGGGTGGCCATCGGTGGGGCTGCTGAACGCACGGTTGCGGCCGTGAGGAGGTTGTCTCCAACCTGGCCCGCGAGGGTGAACGCTTTGTCGATGATCCCGGGTGGTTTGGTCAGATCGAGATGCGTATAGGGAACCGCCCCGAGCTCTTCCTCGATCAGTTGACGCTGATGGGCGGGCCCGATCACCGTCGTGTCTCGTTCCACGCCGACGAGCGCGCCGAACTCTCGAAGCACCTCATAGGCGAAGCCGTGATAGGTCGCCACCTGTACCTCACGGCCTTCGGCGGTCAGATGGGGGAGTTCGGATCGAAGGCGATCGGCGAGTTCGCCTGCGGCCTTGTTCGTGAAAGTGATGCCGAGGGCCGATTCGGGCTCAATGCCGTCGGCGATCAACGCTTTGAGGCGAAGCACGATCGTGGTCGTCTTTCCCGTGCCGGCGCCCGCCGCAACGCGAAGCGGCGCGAGCGGGTACTCGACGATGGCTTCCTGCTCCGGCGTCAACTGGAAGGTCATACGGCGAATGCCTCCTTGCCTTCCGGCCTAGCGGGGCACACGACCCGGAGATCGCAACGGCTGCACTCGATCCCGGGGGTCGGCGTCCAATCTTCAGCGCTGATGCCGGCCGCGACGGTCACCATCCGGGCCTCAATGTCATCGAGGTTGGATGTGTCGAACGAACGCGTCGCGATCGATCGTTTCTGCGGAGACATCGGGAACCACATCTCCGCAGCGGTCACCGGCCCAAGGGCACTGACGTCGGGGTCTTCCCTTGCGCCGATCAAGTAGAAGCCGAGTTGGAGCGACGATGCGGCGTCGTCGTGGCTGGTGAGCTGTCCGGTCTTGTAGTCCACGATCGCCAGCGAGCCATCACGGTCCTCGATGCGATCGGCCTTTCCGGTCCATCGGGCATCGTCGCGGTCGACGCTGAGCGTGGTCTCGGAGGCGATCTGTCTCCCGGCACCGGGCCACAACGAGTAGATGTTCTCGAGGGCGACCCGGGCACGGTCCCGCCACGCTGCATCGAAAGAGCCGCCGCCGAATGCACCGGGTTCCATGATCTCGTCGAGAACACCTAGAGCCTCCCCGGCGGTCCCATGAGGGTCGCCGCGTTCGGATGCTGCCTTCTCGACGTGTTCGAGGACGGCGTGGACGAGCGAGCCGAACTCCATGTGGATGCTCGGTTCAGATCCGATGGCGAGTTTTCGCTCGAGGACGTAGCGGCGGGGGCAGGCCTCGTAAGCGATTGCTTGGCTGGGGGAGAGGCGTGGTGGCGATTGGACGACACCGGCATCGGGGCCGTGAGCTCTTACGCCGGCGAATCGCAGGGGATCTCGCAGACCCATACGTTCGCCGTTGTCCAGGATCTCAACGGCGGCGAGGCGGTCGGGGGGTGGTAGCGAAGGATCCGTGGCCATTCGGCGCAGGGAGGATTCGAACTGGCCGGTAGTGATCGGGCGGTGGTGCCCGGTGGGTTCGGAGACGGCTTCGTCAACGGTGGCGGCACCGATCGCCAGCGGAAGGAATCGACTCGGTGTTCCGCCGTCAATGTCGAAACCGGAGTCAGTGGCCGTCCAGACGACCCGTCGGGTCGCGCGGGTCATCGTCGTATACGCAAGCCTCCGTTCTTCCTGAAGTCGGAACGCGAGATATCCGGCCGTGTCGGTCGGCAGGTGCGGTTGGAGGTGGCGTGTCCCGAGGAGAGAGTCGCGTGTGCGGAGATCCGGGAAGACCCCTTCGACGGCGTCCGCGATGAACACAACGTCGAAGTCGAGGCCTTTGGCCTGGTGGAGAGACGTGACGGTGACCCGGTCGTGCTCGTCCGCCTGGTACGACAGGAGAGGACTCGCTTCGAACTCCTCGGCTTCGCTGTGTGCTCGGTACTCGAGCAACGTGCCCTGCGGGTTGCGTTCGTTCCAGCGCTGGAGCACCTGGGTGAACGAGGACCAGGCTGCACGGTCCTGTTCCCTGTGAGGGTTCGTCGCCAGGTCGGCGATCTGGGGGAGCGTTGACCAGAGTTGCCACAGACCCGCTACGGCGACGTCTTCGTCCGCCCACGCAGCGTCGGCGAGCAGATCTGAGAGTGCGACGCCGTCTCTGACTCCGGACCGCACGATGTCGGCCCAGGACCGCCCGCTGTTCGTCCGTTCCCGGGAGAGTTCCGCGAATCGTGCCGGGGACGTCTCGAACATCGGACCAAGGAGGACACGACGAACGGCGCGATCCGTCTCGATCTGGCCATCTGCGTTCGTTGCAGCCGTGACGGTGTCGAGGATGAATCGGATGGCCGGCTGATCGACGAGTCGACTGTCGGGCCGTTCGTGAGGGATGTCTCTCTGGTCGAGGGAACGGGAGAGAGTTGCAAGGAAGCGTGTCTGCGATCGAGTGAACACCGCCATGCGACTGAACGGGATGCGCTGTTCCAGGTTGAGTCTGTGGATCTCCGAAGCGATCCATTCCGACTCTTCGACTTGTTGGCCGAATCGGTAGGCCTCGACGGAGCCATCTCCCGGTGCAGCGGTGACCTTGCCCGCAGCGCCGGGGAGTTCGTGGGCAGTGATCCGAACCGCGGCATCGAGGATCGCCTCCGGCACGCGAAACGACGTGGTGAGGACGAGCCGCTCGGCGGGTCGACCGTCGAACATGAAGTCATCGGGGAACCGAACGACGTTCTCGATGTCGGCCCCCCGGAAGCTGTAGATGGACTGGTACGGATCTGCGGCGGCTGTGACTCGCCCGTGCCCGCTCACGAGGCGCTGGAGCAGAATCGATTGAGCATGGGTGGTGTCCTGGTACTCATCGACGAGGACGTGTCTGTACTGATCGCCGACGGCTTCGACGATCGTTGGATCGATCAGGAGACCGGCGGCCTCCGAGAGGAGCGTGCCGTAGTCGATCACTGAGCGGTCCCGGAGGGTCCGGTCGTAGCGATCGAGAAAGCTCGAGAGGCCCCGCCAATCGGCCCGATTCCTTGATCGGTCGGCGAGATCACTCGGGCCGATGAGCTGCTCGCGGCATCGAAGGACGAAGTCGGTGACCTCGTCGGCGAAGGTGCGGGTTGTGAGCAAGGGCCGGTAGACGGGTGACCACCGACCCGGTTCCTCGGTCTCGAGCAGTTCGGCGACGAGTCGTTTCTGATCCGGACCGGGCAGCACGTCGGGAGTGCGATCCCATCCGCGATACATCGCATGAGTTTCGAGGAGTCGAGCTGCGAACGAGTGATACGTTGAGACGTCGGTCGCTCGAGCGGGGCCGGACGTCGAGGCCCGGATGCGCGTGTCGAGGTCATTCGCCCCTCTTCGTGAGAACGAGAGGACGAGCAGTCCGTCACCTTCTCCGGCCTCGATGAGATGGACGGCCCGTCGCACAAGGAACTCCGTCTTGCCCGTGCCGGGGCCGCCGACGATGAGCTGCGGACCGGCACCCGGGACGACTCGCCTTGACCAATCGGTCGGGTCGACGCGAATGTCGGCGGTCATCGGTCGAACGGAAGTGGGGACTCGTGGGATCGCGTGACGCCCTCGGGGAGGATATGGGAAACGGTGACGCCTCGCTCCACCAGGGCCGGAGCGATCACCGTTGAGCGACGGCAGTGCATCGGGTCGGACTCGCGGCACAGGACGACCGTTCGTGCTGTGGAAGCGAGCGCTATGAGTTCGGCGATGGCGTTGTCGGCTTCGACGGTTGAGTCCGTGCCCAGCGTTGAACCCATCCAGCGATATCCGATCCCGGCTTCCGTGGCGAGCTCCTCGAGGCGTCGATGGTCGAAATCGGGGGATCGGGAGTCGCGACCGGCACGGACGTCGATGATCATGGAGATGTTCAGCGCGGCGAGATCCCGCTCGATGTCGTCGAACGACCGTTGTCCGTAGCCGATGGTCCAGATCGTGGTGGTCACACGGCACCACCCTCGTCGCTAGCGAAGGCAGGGCAGATGTCTTGGTACGAGCACCAGTCGCACAACACCCCGGTGCGCGGTGGGAAGTGATCGGTAGCGATCGCCTTGTTGATCGCTCCCCACAGGGCCTCGAGTTGATGCTCCATGGCGTCAAGTTGCCCGTCGTCGATCGGGATCTCGAGAACCGTCGGACCCGTGAGGTACATCAGTCGGAGGGCAACGGGCGTGCGACCCTCCCTGATGCGGATGAGGAGCGCGTAGATCTTGAGAGCGAAGAACGCCGACATGGCGAATCGTTCCGAAGGGGCCTTCCCGCTCTTGTAGTCGGTGATCACGAGACCTTCCGGCCTCTCCTCCATCCGATCCAGGATGCCACGGATCGTCATGTCCCCAACGGCCTGGGTCATGTCGAGTTCGCGAGAGAGCGGCTCGAACTGTGTGGGGTCTTCCATCGCGAAGTAGTTGTTGAGGATGGCGAGGCTCTCGATGCCCCAAGCCCGCTCATCGGCGACGTCGGTGAACAGATCGGCGAACTCTCCCGGTTTGAGCTCGACCCAGGCCTCGCGGAAGAGATCGGAGAGACGTTCGGGCGTTCGCCCGGCTGCGGGCAGTTCGAAGAGCCGCTCGAGAGCGAGGTGAGCGGTCGTTCCCCTCGCCTGGTAGACGTTCGGAGGCGTCGGGATTCGATCGATCGCGCTGAACTTGAACAGCTGGGGGCATCGTTTGAAGTCACTTGCCCGGGAGGGGGACAGGCTCTTGAGACCAACGGGGTCCGTACCGCTCTCTTGCGTGTCTGAGGTCATGGTGAGGACTATACGGGACGGGTGTGACACGAACCGCGGGTGTGCAAGTACGACGCGTCGATGAATCGGGACGTGGATCGGTGCCCGAGGACATGGAACGGAGTTCGGCCGGCGAGTGCAGCCTGCCCTCGGGGATAATCCCGATTGCCCGTAGAAGTCCTCGCTCTAGATTGAAAGCGTGAAGGTTGTCCTATCTGTTCTGAGTGTGATCGGTGGTGGGGTCTTCCTCGTCGTCGGCGCCCTGGCGATGAAGTGGTACTGGTGGGACGTTGTGATGGGGCAGGCCGGGGAGCCAGATCGATCCATGCTCTTCTGGGGTCTGCCGATCCTCTTCATCGGAGTCCTCGCCACCGTTGCTGGAGTGGGTCTCATCGTCGTGGCCATTCGCGGCTTCCGGACCCGTCCGGAGTGATTCTCTGGACCGAATACCGACTACCGACGACCGATTACCCCGGGCGAAGTCCGGTTCGCGAAACTTCATCAGCGAACGCGAAACTTGATCAGCGCTTTCGGTGGACATTGCCACGGGGAGCCCCTACATTCTCGTTTGTCACCGGGACGGGAAACTGAACCGGGGACGACCGGCTCGAAAGGGTCGGCTCGGAACCCGAAAGGGCAACGAGAAAGTCCGACCGGGCACCCCCTGAAAGGGGCGGCACCGGCCTCGCAAGAGGCCACCGGAAGCGGCCTTCGGGCCGGGACCGGGCGGAACGACAACTCGACGGACGGCTTCGGCCGGACGGTGAGAGTGAACGGTCGAAAGGCCGCTCGCACCGACGGGATCAGCCCTCCGGGGCGGAGACCGCCGGAACGAGGACACCCCGAGGGGGCGAAAGCTTTCTCGGGGTTTCTCGCGTGGGCCTCCGGCCGGTACTGAGTATCAGTACCCAGTACTCCGTACCCAGAGACGTCTCTGCACCCCGGACTACGGACTACGGACTACGGACTACGGAGTACACAAGCCGCAGCGAAAACAGTCGCCCACGCGACCGGCTGTCCT
>JAOZMA010000090.1:0-5776 GCA_029934555.1 Acidimicrobiia bacterium
GCGGTGCGTGCGTACACCTCTTGCTTATCCTGTCGGGCCTGGGTGTAGTCGGGCTGGACGACCGGCTCCATGTAGATGACGTCGGCGACCCCGATGGCTTCATCGATGTGGTCGACGATGCGGTAGTTGGTGCCCATCTCATCGAGTTCGGCGAGGAACTCGGGGAGCGGCGACATCTCTTCGGGCGCCAGGATGATCATCTCGGCGTCGAACTGAGACAGCGCATATCCGAGCGAGTGCATGGTGCGCATGCGGTGATCGCCAACGGCGAGGATCGTCTTGCCGTCGACCGACCCGATTTCCTTGGTGATCGTGTAGAGGTCGGTGAGGATCTGGGTCGGGTGCTCGCCCCAGCCGTCGCCACCGTTGATGACGGGGATCGAAGACCACCTGGCGGCCTCATGAGGTGCGCCCTGGTCGAAGTGGCGCATCACGATGACGTCCCCGTAGAACTCCAGCATGTGCATGGTGTCCTTGATCGACTCCTGGTAGAAGTCACCGGCACGCGTCATCTTGGCATCGGAGAACCCGGTGACATGACCGCCGAGGCGATGCATGCCGGCTTCATGAGCGAGGCGTGTGCGGGTCGATGGCTGATAGAACGCGGTCACCAGCGTCTTGTGCTTCAGGAGATCGGTGTTCCGACGCTCCCTGGCGATCGGCTCAAGCCGATCGGCGATCTCGAAGAGGTGGAAGTACTCGCTCCGCTCAAATTCTTTGAGCGAAAGGATGTCGCGGCCGGCGAAGCTACGCATGGGTGCCCTCCTTCAGGCTGGCTTGTTGGATTGGTCATACCATAGTACGATATGATGACCGTACGCCAGTCAGAATCTTTCGAATGATCACACGCAACCCATCACTCACCGATCAGGTGAAGACGAACATCAAAGAACGCATCGTCAACGACGAGTTCGATGACGGCCGGATCCCCCCGGAGACGGAGCTGGCAAGCGATCTCGGCGTCAGCCGCACGACCGTGAGAGACGCACTCACCCGGCTCGAGAACGAAGGTGCGATCTACCGCAGGCAGGGAGCCGGCACGTTCGTCAACGAGCCAGGGTTGCAGATCAAATCCCGCCTCGAGGACATCTGGTCCTACGAACAGCTCCTCGAAGACCATGGCTACACACCGTCGGTCCGCGTGTTGTCGAGCCACGCCCGCCCCGCCGATGACGAGACCACCGAGATCCTCTCCCTCGATCCGAACACTCCCGTCCTCATCATCGAGAAGGTGTTCCTCGAGGACGACGAGCCGGTGATGCTGACCGTCAACCAGATCCCCACCCGGATCGTCCACGACGCCGAGTACGAGGAAGACGAAGCCACCCCGGTCTACCAGTTCCTCGAGGATCACTGCGACCGCACGCTCGGCTACTACCTCTCTGAGATCATTCCCGTATCCCTCGACGCCGACACGGCGGCGAAGCTCGGGGTTGAACCCGGTACGCTGGCGATCTCGTTCAACGAGATCGGCTTCGACCAGAACAACGAGCCCATCGTGAGGGCGACGTCGTATTTCCGCGACGACCTCCTCAGGTTCCGGCTCATCCGACGGAGGAGCGGGACATGATCCCGCATGAACAGATCCACGAGCTGCAAAGGAGCAGTTGATGCAGACATACCTGCACGGTCGCGACATGATCACGACCCAGGAATGGACAAAGGACGAACTCAATACGGTGATCGACGTCGCCATCGACCTGAAGCGTCGCCGGGCCCTCGGCGAACTGCATCCGCTCTTGGACGACAAGGTTCTTGCGATGCTGTTCTTCTTCTCGAGCACACGGACCCGTGCGAGCTTCGAAGCCGGCATGGCTCAGCTCGGCGGACACGCCATGTTCCTCGACTCCACCGCCACGCAGATCGGCCACGGCGATACGTGGAAAGAGATCGGAGACATCCTCGGCCGCTACGACGACGGCATCGCTATCCGCCAGGTCGACTGGGGCATCGGCAATGAGTACATCCGCGCGGTCGCAAACGCCAGCCGCGTCCCCGTGCTCAACATGCAGTGCGACCAGTATCACCCGTTCCAGGCACTCGCAGACCTCCTCACGGTCATCGAGCAGAAGGGTGATCCCCGCAAGCTCACGATCAACGTCTCCTACGCATACGCGTCGAGCTATCAGAAGCCCATCTCGGTCGCACAGAGCGAGATCCTGCTGATGACCCGCTTCGGAGCGAACGTGCGCCTCACCAGGCCACCTGAGTTCAAGCTCCAGCCGGAGATCGTGGCCCAGGCCCAGGAGAACGCCAAGAAGTACCACGGCTCGTTCGAGATCCTCGAGGACTTCGACGAAGGCATGGTTGGCGCAGACGTCGTCTACGCCAAGTCGTGGGGCTCGATGGTCACGACGTCCGACCACGAAGAGTCGGCGAAGATCTCCGAGAACTACACCGATTGGATCGTCGACCCGAGGCGTATGGAGATGGCAGACGAAGACGCCATCTACATGCATCCGCTCCCGGCAGATCGCAACATCGAGGTCACCGACTCCGTCATCGACGGTCGTTGGAGCCGCGTGTTCGATCAAGCCGAGAACCGGCTCCACGTCCAGAAGGCGGTGATGGCGCTCACAATGTGAGCGCTATCGTTCGTCTGTCGGTCCGCACCACGAAAGGATGAAAGCGGTGCAACAGCAATCAATGACGGAGTTCATGGATCACGTCGTCGCGAAGACGGCATCCCAGTTCGAGTTCCACCAGGCCGTTCACGAGGTCATCGAGTCGGTCTGGCCGGTCTTCGAGCGGGAGCCCAAGTATCTGGAGGCCCGTATCCCCCACCGCATGGTGGAGGCGGAACGGATCATCATCTTCCGGGTCCCCTGGGTCGACGATTCAGGAACCGTGCAAGTCAACCGTGGCTTCCGCGTCGAGATGAACAGCGCCATCGGCCCGTACAAGGGCGGTCTTCGTTTCCATCCGACGGTGAACCTGGGAATCCTCAAGTTCCTGGCGTTCGAGCAGACGTTCAAGAACGCTCTGACGACGCTGCCGCTCGGCGGAGGGAAGGGTGGCTCTGACTTCGACCCGAAGGGCAAGACCGACAACGAGGTCATGCGGTTCACCCAAGCGTTCATGAACGAGCTCTATCGGCACATCGGCATTCGGACCGATATCCCCGCCGGGGACATCGGCGTCGGCGGGCGCGAGATCGGCTTCATGTTCGGGCAGTACAAGAAGATCGCCAACCAGTTCTCCGGCATCCTCACCGGTAAGGGCATCGACTGGGGCGGAAGCCTCATCCGGCCCGAGTCAACCGGGTACGGAACTGTCTACTTCGCAGAAGAGATGTTCCGGGCGAAGGGTGACAGCATCAACGGCAAGACGATCCTCATCTCCGGATCGGGGAACGTGGCCCAGTACGCCGTGGAGAACGTGAACCGGCTCGGAGGCAAGGCAGTTACCCTGTCGGACTCCGGCGGATTCATCTACGACGCCGACGGCATCGATGCGGAGAAGCTCGCCTGGGTGATGGACCTGAAGAACGTCCGGCGCGGCCGGATCAGCGAGTACGCGGAGAAGTACGGAGTTCCGTACTACGCAGGACAGCGGCCCTGGGGCATCGAAGGCGCCGACGTGGCACTCCCCTGTGCAACGCAGAACGAGCTCGATCTCGATGATGCGAAGCAGCTCGTGGAGCACGGTATTCGGATCGTCGCCGAAGGGGCGAACATGCCGACCGAGCCCGATGCCACGCAGCTCCTCATCGAGAGCGGCGTGCTGTTCGGCCCCGGCAAGGCGGCCAACGCCGGCGGTGTCGCGACCAGCGGTCTCGAGATGGCTCAGAACGCCGGGTTCACGTCATGGACCCGTGAAGAGGTCGACGCGAAGCTGCTCGGCATCATGACCGACATTCACCGCAACTGTCGCGAGACCGCAGAGGAATACGACGCACCAGACAACTACGTCATCGGAGCGAACATCGCAGGCTTCCGCAAGGTGGCAGATGCGATGCTCGACCAGGGCGTGGTGTAAGGAGATTTGATCATGAGAAGGAAAGTCGTTGGCTACTTCGCAGGAACCGATTCGGCATTGTTGACCGACCTGGTCTGTGACGAGTACGACACGGTGCCGATCTCGAACGGGTTCGACAACCATGGCATGAACGTTCGGATCATCAACAACGAGAACCGGGTCGATCTCTTGATCGGGTACGTCCACAAGATATTCGCCCCGGCAGACAGCGTGCAACCGGGAGGAGTCACCTACCAGGACATCTTCCATGTCTGCCGTACGTTCCAGATCCCGCTCCTCCTCGAGGTCCACTCCAATCTCCATGAGAAGGCCAAAGCGCTCTTCGAGGACATCCCCGACTGCGTGAACTTCGTGGATCCGAGTGAGATGCTCGCGAAGTCCCGCGAGGTCTTGAACGGAGACTGAGGAACACTTCGGCGTTCCCCGACCACATCTGTGGATGGGGAACGCCGATGGCTCCCATCACAATTGGATCGCACACAACCCGAACGGTGACCGTTGCGTTGTCATCGCTCAGCAAGGAGTCCCAAGACATGCGCATCGCCAACCGGATCGCCAACCTCGGAACTGAGACGGCATTCGCCGTGTCGGGCGAGGCAGCAGTATTCGCGGCCGAGGGGAACCGGGTCTATCCGTTCCACCTCGGAGACATCAACCTGCCAACACCTTCAACCGTGGTCGACGGATCCGCGAAAGCGATCGCCGATGGGAAGACCGGCTACTGCCCGAACGCGGGAATTCCACAGCTACGCGAAGCTCTTGCCGCCGACGTCGCGGCCTCTCACAACACCGAGTACACCGCCGAGAACGTGGTGATCCAACCTGGTGGAAAGCCCACGATCGGCAAGTTCATCCTGACCGTGATGAACCCGGGCGACGAGGTGCTCTACCCGAATCCGGGCTACCCGATTTACGAGTCCCAGATCGAGTTCAACGGCGGTATCGCCGTGCCCTACGGATACGTCGAAGGGACCAGCAACTTCGAGTTCGACTTCGATTCGATCGAACGCGGGATCACCGACAAGACCCGGATGATCATCCTCAACGACCTTCAGAACCCGATGGGCGCTGAGTGCTCGATCGAAGAGCATGAGAAGCTGGCCGAGCTCGTCCTCAAACACGATCTGTACGTCCTCGCAGATGAGGCCTACTTCGACATGCGGTACTCGGGGAAGAGCACGTCGTTCGTCGAGCAGCCGGGCATGGCAGATCGCACCGTCATCCTCTACACGTTCTCCAAGAAGTTCGCGATGACCGGATGGCGCCTTGGTGCGAGCATCGGGCCGAAGGAGCTCGTCGACGTGATCGCCAAGATCAACGTCAACGACGAATCCTGCTCGAACCACTTCATCCAGTACGGAGCCCTCGCAGGCCTCGAGGGTGATCAGAGCGAACCCCAGGCGATTCTCGATACGCTCGAGGAGCGAAGAGATGTCACGGCTGCAGGTCTGAACGCCATCGACGGGATCCACACGTTCACACCGAACGCCACGTTCTACCTGTTCCCGAACGTCACTGAGTTGATGGCACGCAAGGGCATGGAGGACTACGAAGAGTTCCGCCGTGCGGCGCTTCACGCAACCGGCGTGTCGTTCACTTCGCGTATCCACTTCGGACGTGAACTCGTCGGCGAGCCGAACAAGTACATCCGTTTCGCCTACTCAGGCATCAACGTCCCCGACATCGAAGAAGGCCTGGGCCTGTTCAAGGAGTGGGCGGAAGAGTAGATCAGTAGATCAGAGAAGAAGTAGAGCAGTAGAGCAGTAGAGCAGTAGAGCAGAGAAGGGGGGGGGGCCCC
>JAOZMA010000090.1:5786-8355 GCA_029934555.1 Acidimicrobiia bacterium
CCTGGGCCCCCCCCCCTTCTCTGCTCTACTGCTCTACTTCTTCTCTGATCTACTTCTTTGCCGCTCTACTGATCTACTTGTTGAGCGCAGCGAGGTAGGCCTTGATCGTCTTGAATTGTCCTTCACCGTCGAGTCCGGCTTCGTGGACGACCATGTCGCCGACTCCTGAGCTGAGGTAGCGGCCCTTCTGGAATGGGTACATGGTGTACCCGCGTCCGAGGTCGCTCTGGATCCACCGGTAAGTGGTCGGCAGGGTGAACCCGCTGATACCCATCGCCTTCTGCGCCACCGACTCCGGGAAGATCGCCTCTTGCTCGGCGGCGGAGAGTCCGTCGAACAACTCGGCAGACGTGACCAGGTACACGTCGAGGTCGATCCCTGCTTCTGCCAACAGAGGCAGGGTCTCATCCACGAAGGCGTACGTCACGGCAGAACCCTGCAGCACGACGACGCCGTCCGGGTCACCGGCTGCGGCTCGGAGCTTGTAGACCCCTTGTGCGGCCATGCCGACGGGTGCCAATCCAAGCGCCTCACGATCGGGAACGGTCTCACCCGGACGAGTCACGAACGGAGCGATGAGCGACGGACGGGCCTGCAGCGCAGCCGCCACAAGCGGCCACATCTCTGCCGGCTCCCACGGCGTCAAGGTGATGGCCGAGCCGGGAGCGAAATTCTCCTGCAACAACTGGAGCGCTTGCGGGTCGGCGTGGGTCGGACCGTCCTCACCCGTCTTCATCCCGGCGTGAGCACACGCCAGCATGAACGGGCGGTATGGACCAGGATTGGTCTCCTGACGCATCTGGTCACCGATCGCATGCAATCGTGCCGCGATGTGTCCAAGCGGAGCTAGGAACGCGCCGTACGAGGCCACGGCTCCCAGGTGCATGCCGAACGCTGACACGCCGGTCATCACAGACGACAGTCCGTCCTCGCAGATCCCTCCGACCGCCAGCGCCCGAGCCTCGGGATTCGAGTTCCGGTCGTAGAAACCACCGGGGAACCCTGCTGCCACATCCGAGATCGCCGTCGACCCAAGCAGGTCCGCAGCTCCAACCAGGATCGCCCCACCGGACTCTCGATTCAGATATCCGAGGGCACGCCCCAATGCCTGCCGCAACGCCAGGCTGTCCCCCGGCTCGAGGGCGAGTTCCTCCGGAACGGCTGCCGGATCTGCCGCGGCGAACGCCCTCTCCGGATCCGGAGCTCCATCACGTGGCGTCCGATCGCGTGCTTCCAAACGATCCTTGGCACTCACCAGACGATCAGCGATGACGGCCGTCATCTCATCGGACTCCAGCAGTGCCCGGTACTTCTCGATTGCCGCCCACTGAGCCGCCTCGACGGCCACCTGATCCGACGGGTCCGGCCTCTCCCAGGAATCCACATCGTCACCGAACAGAGGACGCTGCGTGTCGAAGAACTCTTCGCTGCACAGCTTGTGGCCGCCACCGTGCGACGCCTTGCCCTCGATGCCGTACTTCCACCCCTTCGTCGTGCGATACACGATCGCGGTCGGCTGCCCGTTGTCCATCTCGGCCGCCATCCGTTGGGCGGTCAAAACCAGGCCGAAGTCGAACCCGTCCGGCACGTAGATCACGTTCCAGTCGTGGAGGTAGAACAATTCGCATGGATCCCACTGGACGTAGTCGCCAGGGTGATCGCCTTCGCGCGTCACAGCGTCTGAATCGATCGAAGACTGGTTCCAGTCGACGTGCATCACCGCGTTCGACAGACCGGACGTGCCTGCGAAAGCCGCGGCCTCAACCACCCGTCCGGGGGTCAGGCCTCCCTCGCCCTCGATCAGATGGACCCGTGGGGCGTCGGTGCCGTAGGTGTCGGCGGCTGCAACCGCTAGCCCCAGCGATGACCCGACACCGATTCCGGATGCACCGGTCGACAGCCTCACGAAGGGCGTCGCAGGCGTTGGATGACCGTCGAGCGGCTTCGAGTGGAACTGCCGGAACAGCGGAGTCGGCTGGGTCACATTGCGCCGGAAGCCCAGAAGGTCCTCGAAGCGCAGTCGCAGGTTCTCTTCGTCGGGCAGCAGGTCGGGCTGGGCGATTCTCGCTATCTCGTCCCGGAGCGCCCACATCGCATAGAGGCCGAGCGCCTTGTGGCCCGCCGAGTACGAGAGCAGATCCTGGTCCGTGCCGTTCGGATCGCCGACGTTGTAGTCCATGCCGTCGAACAGCAACCCCGCCACGATGTGACCCGATGACACCGATCCGCCCGGATGTCCCGACTGCGGGTAGTTGAACAGCACAGCGCACATGCCGCGGTAGATCTCGTCGAAGCGCTCCAATGCTGCCAGGTCATCCGGCAGGTCTCCCGCCGGTTCCGTTACCTCTACCCACGTTGCCCTTCGCGGTCCAAACTCTCGACCCATGATCAATTCAACTCCTCATCTGACTCGTCGGATAGCGGTACGTGCCCGGTTCTTGACAGTTTGTCAAAGCACTCCCAACATCCTACTTCGTCGCCCGATGATGAGTTCCGAGAGTCGGTAGTCCGTAGTCCGTAATCCGTAATCCGTAGTCCGTAGTCCGTAGTCCGTAGTCCGTAGTCCGTA
>JAOZMA010000091.1:0-2155 GCA_029934555.1 Acidimicrobiia bacterium
ACCCTGGGTACGCGACCTCCATCTTTCCGCGGGCTGGGTGCGCCGCCGGCGGGGACTGCAACCCTGGGTTTGCGGCGTAGATCCCTATCATCGGGCGATATGCATTACGACCTGACAACGCTGCCGAACGGGCTGCGCATCATCTCCGAGGACATGCCATCTCTCAGTTCGCTCTCCATCGGAGCGTGGGTGGGAACCGGGAGCCGCGACGAGGACCCGATCGAGGCCGGAGCCAGCCACTTCCTCGAGCATCTCCTCTTCAAGGGGTCCGAAGAGTGGCCGGCCCGCCGGATCAGCGAGGCGTTCGACGCCATCGGCGCCCGGCACAACGCTTTCACTTCCAAGGAGTACACCTGCTACTGGGCCCGGATGCGAGACGTCGATCTCGAACTGGGTGTTGAGGTCCTCGGAGCCATGCTCCAGCGTCCTGCGTTCCGACAGGCCGAGATCGACAACGAGCGCGGGGTCGTGCTCGAAGAGATCAACATGAACGAGGACGACCCGACCGACGTCGCTCACGAGCAGTTCATCACCGCCCTCTGGGGCGGCCATCCGCTCGCTCCACCGATCCTCGGCACCCGTGAATCGCTCGCCGACATGAGCCGCGACACGATCCAGGGATACTGGGCGCGTCGCTATTCGCCGAAGTCGACGGTGATCGCTGTGGCAGGCCGGATCGATCACGATCACCTCGTCGAACTCATCGAAGACACGTTCGGAGACTGGCAGGGTGAAGCGATCGGTCGAGAGCTAGTGACCCCGTCGCCGTCTCACAAGATCGGAGTCCGCCATCGCGATACAGAGCAAGCTCACCTCATTCTCGGCGGTCCGAGCCTCGTTCGGGACGACGATCGGCGCTACGCCCTGATCGTCGCGGACCACGTTCTCGGTGGTGGCATGTCGAGCCGGTTGTTCCACGAGATCCGCGAGATGAGGGGACTCGCATACGCTGTCCACGCGTTCAGGCTTCCGTTCACCGACGCCGGCTCGAACGCCATCTACGTGGGGACGACACCAACGCAGACAGCGGAAGTCCTCAAGCTCGTTCGTGGAGAGCTCGACAGGATGATGGAGCACGGCATCACGGAAGAGGAGCTTGCCCGAGCAAGGGGCCACGTGCAAGGGGCCCTCGCGATCTCCCTCGAAGACGCCGACGGACGCATGAACCGTCTCGGTCGCAACGAGATCACCGGCCTCGAGCATCGCTCGGTCGACGAGATCGTCGCCGAGGTCGATGCCGTCACACTCGCAGACGTGATCGACGTCTCCCGGGCCGCGTACGCGGGGCCGTACGTCATCGGAGCGACGGGACCGTTCGAAGAGTCTGATCTCGAGGAGTTCATTCGATGATCGTCGGCGTGTCGGGTGCGGGCGGCCGGATGGGGAGCCTCGTGGCGGAGACCGTTGCAGCGAGCACGGATCTGGAACTGGGACCGCTCTATGACCCGCACAACGCCGGGGAGATGGTTGCCGACCAGACGGTCGGCGATGATCCGGCGGCGCTGGCAGGCGCCGATGTCGTCGTCGAGTTCACCGAACCCGACGTGGTGATGGAGAATCTGGCGATCTGGCGATCTCTCGGCGTGAGCGCCGTCGTCGGAACGTCGGGATTCGATGCCGATCGGGTGGCGACGTTGCGCGAGCTGTGGGGGAGTGGTCCTCCGAACTGCCTTGTCGTACCGAATTTCTCGGTCGGAGCCGTCGTCATGATGCGCCTCGCCGAGATCGCAGCACCCCATTTCGCGGCAGCGGAGATCATCGAGATGCATCACGATCGCAAGGTCGACGCACCGTCGGGAACGGCGATCGCAACAGGAGAGCGGATCGCCGCAGCCGCTACGCAGAATCGCGCCGTCGAGTCGATCGAATTGCTCCCGGGTGCGAGGGGCGCCGACGTTTCGGGTGTTCCGGTTCATGCCGTTCGCCTCCCAGGTTTCGTGGCACACCAGCAGGTGCTGTTCGGTGGCACAGGAGAGATCCTGACGATCCGCCACGACACGACAGACCGCACGGCCTTCATGCCCGGAGTGCTCGCAGCCGTGCGTGCCGTCGGAGACCTCGACGACCCGGTGACGGTTGGCCTCGAGGGCGTTCTCGGGATCTGACGTTCGGAGTAGCGGAGGAAGGACTCTTCGTCGCCTGTCGCCTGTCGCCT
>JAOZMA010000091.1:2255-8325 GCA_029934555.1 Acidimicrobiia bacterium
CGGTAGGTCTGGGTGAGGGGGTGCTCGTCGCCGAGGACGCCGAAGATGTCGAGCATCGCGATCCTCGCGTCATCCTTCTTCGGTCCCTTTGCACGCACGACGGTGAGGAGATGGTCGAGGGCAGGTTCGAATTCGCTCTGCGCTGCGAGTGCCTTGGCAAGGTCGATGCGAGCGTCCTCGTTCGAATCATCCTCCGCAAGCTTCTCCTCGAGCTCCGGAATATCCTGGCCGCTGGATGCCTTCAGCCGGGCGGCCGACTGCAATCGGTCGACCTCTGATCCAGGGGCGAGGCGTCCGAGCACGATCATCGCTTCGTCGGTCTCCCCACGTTCGATCAGCATGGACGCGAGACTCGCTCCCGCTTCTGAATGATCGGATTGTTGATCGAGGACCTGGCGGAGGATGTGCTCGGCGGTAACGTTGTCGTCATCGAGCAGGGCGGTACGTGCCCGGTCCACCATCAGGTCGAGTTCGGTTGGGAGGATCCCCTCGATCCACTGACGAATCGCCGGTTCGGGAAGTGCGCCGGTGAAGCTGTCGACGATTGCGCCGTCCCGGAACGCAACGACCATGGGGATGCCCTGCACACCGTACTGAGCGGAGAGTTCCTGATTCGAGTCGACGTCGACCTTGACGAGTTCGAACGCACCGTCGGCCTCTGCGGCGACCTTTTCGAGAATCGGTCCGAGGACCAGACACGGTTGGCACCAGGCAGCCCAGAAGTCCACGACAACCGGCACTTCGCGGCTCCGTTGCAGCACGCCCTGAGGGAAGTTCGCGGTGTCGATGTCCTTCACAAAGGGGCTGGGAGTGGTCATAGAGGCGAGGGTACCGGGGGGTCTCCTGCTACCGTCGCGGGCATGGAGACCAGACCCAACGCACCCTTTGGCCAGGTCCTGACCGCCGTCATCACACCGTTCGGCGACGATGGATCCATCGACTACGGCACGTTCTGGAGGTTGACGCGCCACCTCGCGAAACACGGCTCGGATGGCATCGTCGTCGGTGGCACGACGGGCGAGTCCCCGACGCTCTCAAAGGTCGAGAAGGTTGCCCTGTTCAAGGCAGCCGTCGATGCCGTTGGCGATCGCATCACGGTGATCGCTGGAACCGGCACGTACGACACCAGGGAGTCCGTCGAACTCACCGAGAGGGCCGCCGAATCCGGTGTCCACGGCGTGATGGCCGTAACCCCCTACTACTCGAAGCCGCCGCAAGAGGGGATCGCCCGGCACTTCACAGCGATCGCAGACGCAACCGACCTCCCTGTTCTGCTCTACAACATCCCCGGCAGGACCTGCAGGATCATCGAGATCGACACGCTCGTCCGCCTCGCCGAGCACGAAAGGATCGTGGCGGTGAAAGACGCCGTCGACGACATCGAGTTCACGAAGCGGCAGATGGAAGCGCTCCCGGAAGGCTTCGCCGTGTACTCCGGATCGGACGGCCACACGCTCGAGATCATCCGTGCCGGTGGGGTCGGCGTTGTCTCGGTAGCAGCGCACCTCGCGGGTGAGACGATCAAGGCCATGGTCGAAGCGGCCGTCTCCGGCGATGATGAAGAGGCCGACCGACTCGATTCGGCGATGGCGCCATTGAACGAGGCGCTGTTCATCGAGCCGAATCCCATGCCGCTCAAGGCAGGTCTCGACCTTGCCTGGGACCCGGTCGGCGAGCCACGGCTGCCGCTGATCCCAGCATCGGACGAAACGAGAGCCGCCGTTGAACAGGCACTCGCAGCATTGAGCGACGCATGAGCGTCCGAGTCGCCTTCCACGGCGGTCTTGGAGAGATAGGACGCAACTGCGCGACGATCGAGATCGATGGCGAGATCGCCATGGTCGATGCCGGTCTCATGTTCCCTGAAGAGGACATGCTCGGCGTGGATCTCGTTCTTCCCGACTTCTCCTCCGTGCTCGAGCGCGGCGACGCCTTGTCGTTCGTCGCTCTGACCCACGGCCACGAAGACCACATCGGATCGCTCGGCTATCTGCTTCGCGAGCGGAACGTTCCGGTCTACGGAACACCGCTCACGATCGCACTGGCGACGTCCCGCGTCTCGGAGTTGGGTGTGGAGGCCGACATGAGGGTGGTCGAGACAGGCACGTGGGTGGAGCACGGGAACTTCCGTTTCGCCTTCATCCCCGTGACGCACTCTGTGCCGGACGCCACCGGTATCGCATTCGAAACCCCCGAAGGGATCATCGTTCACACCGGCGACTTCAAACTCGATCCAACGCCGATCGACGGGGTCACGACGGACCTTCAGAGCTTCGCCGGATTCGGGCGTCGTGGAGTCCGGCTCCTGCTCGCCGATTCAACGAACGCGGAGCGCCCCGGCGTCGTCGTGTCTGAGAAGACGGTCGGCGTTCGACTCGCCGAACTCGTCCACGAAGCCGACGGACGGGTCCTCATCGCCTGCTTCGCCAGCCATCTCCATCGCGTACAGCAGTCGATCAACGCTGCGGTGGCGGACGGCCGGAAGATCGCGTTCATCGGCAGATCGATGCTGCGCATCAGCGAACTCGCAACGGAGATAGGACAGCTCGACATACCAGCCGGTAGCCTCGTCGATCTCAAGGAGCTGCTCGCACTACCGCCGGAGCAGACGGCGGTCATCTCGACCGGGAGCCAGGGGGAGCCGTTCGCCGCTCTGTCGCTCATGGCGGCAGGGGAGCATCGATCGATCTCTCTGGATCCGACCGATACGGTGATTCTCTCGGCAACACCGATCCCCGGCAACGAGAAACGCGTATCACGCGTGATCAACAATCTCGCCCGCATCGGGGTCACCGTCCATCACGGCCTCAGCACCCACGTCCACGTCTCCGGGCACGCCGCAGCAGAAGAGCTGAAGGTCTTCTACAACGTGGTGAAGCCGGAGGCCGTCATACCCGTCCACGGCGAGCATCGGCATATGTTCGCAAACGCCGAGCTCGCCCGATCCGTTGGAGTACCTGAAGTCGAGGTGTGCTCTGACGGAGACGTCGTCATCCTCGAGGACGGGGATCTGAGGATCGAGCGAGGCGCCGTCTCTTCGAGCTACGTGTACGTCGACGGCCTAGAGGTCGGAGAGGACGCAGCCATACTTCGCGATCGTCGCCATCTCGCCGATGACGGAGTGATCCTCATCACGATCGGTGTTGACGCTAAGAAGGGCGACATCGTGTTCGGCCCCGACATCGACAGCCACGGCGTGACCGGAGACTCGGAGATGCTTCACGACGCCGTCAAGGAACGGGTCCTTCAAGGCATCGAGACGCTCGAGCGTCCGCTCGACCCGGATGCACTCCGCAGTCGGATGCGGAACGCTGCGCGCAAAGCGGTCCAGACCCGCATGAAGCGTCGTCCGGTCGTGTTCCCGATCGTCATCAAGGTCTGACGTCGGTCTGGCCCACGCAGCCGATCAGCGGGATCATGCGGTTGGGAACGATCACCGGTTCAAGCGAGGAGACACAACATGAGCTGGATGGCAGCCGACATCCCCGACCAGACCGGGCGGATCGCCGTGGTCACGGGAGCCAACGGAGGGCTCGGCCTCGAAACGGCTCGTGAGCTCGCACGCAAGGGTGCCCTCGTGGTGATGGGGGTGCGCAACCAGGAGAAGGCAGAGCGGGCTGTTGCCGACATCGAGGCGGAGATTCCCGACGCGAAGCTCGAGCTTCGAGAGCTCGACCTCGCGTCGCTTGCGTCGGTGAAGGCATTCGCCGAAGGTGTGATCAACGAGCACCCGAGGATCGATCTCCTGATCAACAACGCCGGCGTGATGGCGATACCCCAAACATCCACGGCCGACGGATTCGAGATGCAGTTCGGAACCAATCACCTTGGCCACTTCGCTCTGACGGCGCAGCTCATGCCTGCGCTCATGCACACGCCCGGCGCGAGGATCGTCACCGTGACCAGCACCGCCCGTCACGCGGCGACCAGCCTGGACCCCGATGATCTGAACATGGAAGACAACTACACACCGTGGGGCGCGTACGGTCGATCGAAGATCGCCAACATGAACTTCGCTCTCGAATTGAACCGTCGTCTCGAGCAGACCGGATCATCGGTCGTGAGCCTCGCCGCTCACCCCGGCTACTCCAACACCGACCTGCAAGCCCACAGTGCCCGCGAACACGGTGGTGCCAGTCAGCGATTCTTCGCCAAGACGGTGCAATGGGTCGGGATGACGCCGGCGAAGGGGGCGCTGCCGCAGCTGCGCGCCGCCACCGATCCTGCGGCGCACGGCGGTGAGCTGTATACGCCGCGGTGGGTCAATTCGGGATCCCCGGTTCGCCGTCCGGTCACCGGAAGGCGGAACCGACCAGAGGACATGCAAACGCTCTGGAGCGTCTCCGAGGACGCGACCGGCATCGAGTTCGACGTCGAGGCCCTTGCATCGCCCGACGCCTCTTAAGACTCCGTAGACCGCTCGATCGCTCCGAGGCCTTGAGATCACAGGTGCAGTTTCCCGGGGAAACTACCGTCCGTGACACACGCGAGGGCTGAGCGAGGAGACGCTGATGGCATCAGATTCACACGACGTCATCCCGCCGGACGGCGAACGAGAGCGCCGGACCGATCCGGTTCGCAACGGGCGACGGCTCGCCTGGTATTTCGGTGGGCTGCTCGTTGTCTACGTTGCTGCGACCGCGGCGTTCTGGCCCTCGGGAGGCGCCGACCCCAACCCGTTGATCTTCGTGGTGGTCATGGTCGCTCCGACGGTTGGCGCACTGCTCGCCCGGTATCTGGGACCCGGTGTCATCCAGTGGGGGCGATTGTCGTGGTGGACTCTCGCCGGGCTCATTCCGGCCGCTGCTGTATTGGGCGTCTACCTTCTGGGCTCCCTTCTCGGGTGGGATGCCGACGCAAGCGGTGTGTTCCCCGATGCTCTGACAACCGCAGGGGTCTCGATCCTGGGTGCGTCGCTCCTGGCGTTGGGCGAGGAGATCGGTTGGCGCGGGTTCCTATGGCCGCTTTTGCGCCGACGGCAAAGCTATCTGTGGACATCGCTGCTTATCGGCGTCATCTGGTGGTTGTACCACGTGCCGTTCGTCATCTTTGGTTGGTACGGATCTGTCGGGGGACTCCCTGCGTTCACGGTCAGCCTGGCCGGATTCACCCTCTTCGTGGGAGCCGTGACCGATCGCTCGAAATCGGTATGGCCGAGTGTTGTGGCTCACGGTGCGTGGAACGCTCTTGTGGCGACGAGTATCGCTGCATCTGAGAGCGGTGCGCTGACCTCGGGGTCCGTCGAGAGCACTTCCCTTACGGGAGAATTCGGCTGGATCCCGGCCATGACGATGTTGATCGTCGGTGTCGGGACAGCCTGGTGGCACCTGCGCTGGCTGAGCGTCCGACGAGAAGCCGGTTGAGATCTACTTTCTCGAAGAGTCCGTCGGTTACGTGGTACCTTCCGAAGCATCCAGGGTCGCGCGACAATCGTGCACCCAACCGAAGGAGTACTTCATGAAGAGCAAAGGCACCGCCACCTGGAACGGCGATCTGTTCAACGGGTCCGGTACAGCATCACTCGACTCCGGCGCAGCGGGACCACTGCCGGTGAGCTGGGCGAGCCGAACCGAGGCCGCCAAGGGCAAGACCAGCCCCGAAGAGCTCATCGCCGCGGCCCACGCAGCGTGCTACTCGATGGCATTCAGCAACATCCTCGCCGATGCCGGTCATGTTGCAACGCAGCTCGACACATCGGGCGTGGCGACATTCGCCAAGACCGATGACGGAATGCGGATCACGACGATGGCCCTGTCCGTGGTCGGCCAGGTCCCCGGGATCGATGCGGACACCTTCGCCGTGCTCGCCGAAGAGGCCAAGCTCGGTTGTCCGGTCAGCAATGCCCTCGTCGGCAACGTCGAGATAACGCTCGAATCGAAGCTCGCCTGACCGCAGCGACGAGTAAGAAGGCGCCCTGATAGGGCTCTTCCTCCCCTTCAGCCGTGAATCCACGGTTTGTGAGGAGACAGAGGACACTTCTCCTGTCCCCCCGACGCATCGGCGGGGGGACGCGAGGAGCAGGGGGGTGCCCTCGAGCAGGGGGGGCGTCTGAGAGTTCGCAGGGGATACT
>JAOZMA010000092.1 GCA_029934555.1 Acidimicrobiia bacterium
AAGGCGTTAGTTATGGTTCCGGTGTCGGATCCGGTGTCGGTTCCGGTGTCGGTGCCGGGGCCACGGTCGTTGTCGTGGTGGTGGTCGTGGTCGGAGCTGGTGCCGGGGCGCCCTTGCGCATGAAGATGACGGTCACCCAGAGTTGGCCGCTGTCGCTCTGGCTCACGCCGATCCCTACGTAGTTGTAGTCCCCGAGGATGTTGCGGCGGTGCCCCGATGAAGCCATGAACGCGGCGTGGAGGCTATCGACCGAGGGGCCGGCGCCGACGTTCTCCGCCAGTGCTTCCCATCCGGAAGCGACGGCGCTCAGCGGACTCGTGTGGTAGATGTTGCCGGCGGCCATCATCTGTGCGCTGTGAGCCCTCGCATCCGGGGTCAGATCGGAGTGGACACTCACCGGCGCCAACCCTGCTGCGGATCGTGATGCGTTGATCTTGGAGAGGAACGCACCTTCGGTTCCCGCTTGCGCTGGAATGGCGAAACCGACCGTCATCACCACGAGGGCAACGACGATGGTGGAGATCTTGTGAGTGGTCCGCATGGATCCTCCCGAATACACAGAGCATTTGAGTCAGCACTCTGTGTATCGGATGGACCCGGCGGGTGCTTTACCCCTTCTTCGCCATCTCCCTGGCGAGTTCGACAAGCGTCCGAACGGTGAAGCCGGTTCCGCCCGTCGAAACGTAATCCTGCGCCTTGTCGGCCCTTCCGGGGCCGGCGATATCGAGATGGACCCAGGGACGCTCGTCGACGAACTCTGAAAGGAAGAGAGCGGCCAGGATCGCCCCTCCCCACCGATCCCCGATGTTCTTCATATCGGCGACGGGTGAGTCGAGCAGCGGCCGGTACGAACGTTCGAGCGGCAATGTCCACATCGACTCACCGGCGAACCTCGCGGCAGCCTCGACCGCCGCTATGGCGTCATCGTCGTTGCCGACGATCGCTCCAACCGTCGGTCCGAGAGCGACCTTCGCCGCTCCCGTCAACGTCGCAATGTCGACGATCAGGTCGGGTTCGGTCTCTGCGGCGATTCCGAGACCGTCTGCGAGGACGAGTCTCCCTTCAGCATCGGTGTTCAGGACCTCCACGGTCTTCCCGTTGTACGCGGTGAACACGTCACCGGGTCGCTGGGCCGCGCCGCCCGTCATGTTCTCAGACAGGGGGGCCACACCGAGCACCCGAATAGGGAGTCCGAGTTCGGCGATCGCTTGCATGGTCCCGTAGACGGCGGCCGCACCTGCCATATCGGTCTTCATGTCCTCCATGCCCTTCGCCGGCTTCAGCGAGAGGCCCCCGGAGTCGAACACGATCCCCTTTCCGACCAGTGCGAGATACGGTTCCGCTCCGGCCGGTTCGTACCGCATGATGACCATTCGCGGTGGGTTCGTGGATCCGGCGCCTACCGCCAGCAACCCCCCGTATCCTCGCTCGGCAGCCTCGATCTCATCGACGATCTCAACGGAGATGTCGTCGCTGAGAGCGTTGGCACGGTCGGCCAGGACTTCTGGTGATTTGTCGACGGCCGGTTGGTTGATCAGGTCGCGGGCAAGGATGACGCCCCCCGCAACCGCTTCCGCTTCCTGGATCTCGGCCTCGCTGCCCTCGATCGCATCGAGGAGTTCAAGACGCTCGTTCCTTCGCGGCTTCGGCTCACTCCGGTACTCGTCGAATCGGTAGGAGCCAAGGAGATAGCCGAGCGTGACGGCAGCAACCGCTCCTTCGACGTCGACCAGGTGCAACGTCGTCGCGGCGGAGGCGTACGGTGCCGCCATTCGACCGGCAGCGCCGGCAGCCCGACGCAGCGATTCGGCGTCGGCTTCATCGCCGAGACCAACGAATGCCACCGCGCCGAACGGGAGATCTCCGCCCGGCACAACGGCGAGTTGACTCTTGGCTCCGCTGAACTCTCGCGACTCCAGATATCCGGTCACCCACGGTCCCAACTGGTCGACCGTCGACTCGGCACCGGGTCCCCACGTCAGATCGGCGAACACAGGAACGATCAGCAGGTCGGCTGACGATGCGGATGCGGCTCCGCCTGGGACGATCTCGGTCATTTCGTTTCTCCTCGTGTCGGGGTCCACTCGCGCTCGATGGCGCGAGCGAGCATGTACAGGTAGTCGGCAAGACGGTTGAGATAGGGAACGACGAGCGAATCGGGTTCATCCACAAGGTGTGTGACCGATCTGCGCTCGGCCCTTCGAACGACGGTTCTGGCGACATCGATCGCCGCGGCGGTCGACTCACCGCCGGGAACGATGAACTCGGTCGGCATCCCCACATCGGAATCGATCAGATCGATCCGTTCCTCGACCCGATCGATCATCGTTGAATCGACACGGCTGATGCCCGTTTCGAGCAGGTCGCGGCGGCCGGGGTCGGTCGCGAGCTCTGCAGCAACCACGAACAGGTCCCGCTGCACGTCGAGCACTGCTTCAGCGACCTCCGGCTCCGCCTGTGCCCTGGCAACACCCAGGGCCGACACAGCCTCGTCCACCGTCCCGTAGGCCTCGGGACCGGTGGAGTCCTTCCCGACGCGGCCCCCGTGGAACAGTCCCGTCGTTCCGTCATCACCCCGCCTCGTGTAGATCCGCATCCTCAGGAGGCGTCGAGCCAGATGGCGAGACGATCCGAGACGGCCTTCGGAGTGAAGCCCCATTCCTCAGCGATGACAGATGCGGGAGCAGAGGCACCGAAGTGATCGATCCCGATCCTGAGCCCGGTTCTCCCGGAGAAGCGCTCCCATCCGAACGTCACACCCGCCTCGATCGTTGCCGTCGGAAGGCCATCACCGAGCACTTCCGCTCGGTAGTCCTCATCCTGGGCCAGAAAGATCTCGACGCTCGGCATCGAGACGACCCGGATCGAATGTCCTCTTTCGCCGAGAAGGTCTGCGGCCTGTTCCGCGAGCGGTACCTCAGAGCCGGTTGCTACCAGGACCGCGTCCGTTCCCTGCCGGCGGACGTAGCCACCTCTGGCGACCAGTCCGCGGTCGATGGGTTCCGGGGGAACGGGGAGTCCCTGGCGACTGAGGATGAGAGCGGTCGGTCCGTCGGTGTGTCCGAGCGCCAACTCCCACGCAACGGCAACCTCGGTGGGATCGGCTGGACGGATCACCCGCAGACCCGGGATCGATCGGAGGGCTGCCAGGTGCTCGACCGGTTGATGCGTCGGGCCATCTTCACCGAGGAACACCGAGTCGTGCGTCCAGATCCAGATAGAGGGGGTCCCCATCAGAGCGCCGAGACGCACCGCGGGACGCATGTAGTCGGAGAATGTCAGGAACGTAGCGCCGTATCCCCGAAGCCCGCCGTGGAGCGTGATCCCGTTCACGATCGAACCCATGGCGTGTTCCCGAATCCCGAATCGCACGTTCCGACCGGTTCGATCGGCGCGCGTGAAGTCATCGGACGTCTCGATGCGACTGTTGTTCGAAGGTGTGAGATCGCCAGATCCTCCGATGAGTCCGGGCAGCAACGCTGCTGCCTCCTGCAGCACCTCGCCCGAGAGCGATCGCGTTGCAACGAGCGAACCCGACTCGTGATGTGGGACACCGAGATGAAGATCGGACGCGTTGAAATACGCCTCCAGTTGCTTCTTCCGCCCCTCGTCGGCGCCATCGCATCGCTGCATCCAAGCCGCCCTCGCATCACGACCACGCTCCATGGCGTCGCGGTAGAAGTCGTACACATCGTCGGGCATCTCGAACGGTGGGAGATCCCAGTCGAATGCAGCACGCACCAGTGCGATCTCGTCACCCCCGAGGGGTGACCCGTGCGAGGCCGACGTGTCCTGCTTGTTCGGTGATCCGAAGCCGATGTGCGTGCGACAGAGCACCAGCGAGGGCCGAGTGTCTTCGTTCGCTTCGGCGATAGCCGCTGCGATCGCTTCCCGATCGTGTCCGTCGACGGCGACTGTGTGCCAGCCGTACGAATCGAACCGGGCAGCAACATCCTCAGTGAACGCAAGGTCCGTCGTGCCGTCGATCGTTATGTGATTGTCGTCGTAGAGGTAGGTGATCTTGCCGAGTCCGAGATGTCCGGCGAGTGAAGCGGCCTCCGCTGTGACCCCCTCCATGAGATCGCCGTCGGACACGAATCCGTAGATTCGGTGGTCGACGAGATCGGCACCAAGCACACCTCGAAGATGCGCCTCTCCGATCGCCATGCCGACGCCTGTGGCGAAACCCTGTCCGAGCGGACCGGTGGTCATCTCGATGCCGCGCTCAGGGTCGTACTCAGGGTGACCGGCCGTCACCGATCCGAACTGCCGAAACGCTTTGATGTCGTCCATAGTGAGCGGGAAGCCGGAGAGGTGAAGCAAGGAGTAGAGCAGCATCGACCCGTGCCCATTCGAGAGCACGAATCGGTCCCGATCGATCCACGTGGGATCACCCGGGTCGACGATGAGGAAGCGGGACCACAGCACGGAGGCGATATCCGCCATCCCCATCGGCATGCCGGGGTGCCCTGAGTTCGCCCGTTGGATCGCGTCGATCGACAGGACTCGAAGGGCGTCGGTGGCTCGTTGGTCGATCTGGTTGTTCATCGGACCTCCTCTGTGGTTGCAGCGTACCGTTCGACCGCATCGGCCTATTCGACGAGTCGCAGTGCTCGCGACGATCGGTTGAGACGTTCGACACCGTCACCAGTGACAACGACGACATCCTCGATCCTCATCCCCCAACGATCCGGAACGTAGATGCCCGGCTCGATCGAGAACGCCATCCCTACTCGGATCTCCTGGGTGTTCCCCTGAACGATGTATGGCTGTTCGTGGGCATCGAGACCGATGCCGTGCCCGGTCCGATGAATGAAGAACTCCCCGTAGCCGCCATCGGCGATGATCGATCGGGCGGCGGTGTCGATCGCCTGTGCCGTCGTTCCCGGGCGTACGGACTCAACGGATACGCTCTGGGCATGTTCGAGGACCGCGTATGCATCATCGAACCCCTCCGGCGTCTCCTCGACGCAATACATGCGGGTGGTGTCGGAGCCGTACCCACGCATGCGACCGCCGAAGTCGACGACCACTGCATCCCCGGGTCGGATGACCCGATCGGATGCCTCGTGATGGGGTGATGCGCCGTTCGATCCGGCAGCCACGATCGCGAACGAGACCGACTCATGACCGGAGGCGAGAACAAGGTCGGACACGATCCGTGACATCTCGCGCTCGGTGCGACCGGAGAAGCGCAGCGTCGCAAGCTCGTCGGCGACACCATCAACCGCGTGCCCTGCGTCTCGCAAGGCCGCTATCTCGTCTTCATCCTTGATCATTCGGAGTGGCGCCATGATCGACTCGGCATCGACGAAACGGATGCCCGGCAATCGTTCCTGGAGTGCGATGAGGAACGAGGACCACATCTGATCACCCACTGCCACGATCCCGCTCTTGGGTAGTGCGGAGGCGATGAGGTCGAAGGGGTCGGTGGTCTCTCCCCACGGTCGAACCTCGACAGCGGTAGCGACCCTCGGCGCCTCGAGCTCCGGTACGAAGAGGTCGGCATCGCCGACGCCGGGAACGACGAGAGCGGTGATCCGTTCGAGTGGCATCGCCCGGTAACCCGTCAGGTACGGCAGGTCGGACCCCACCGAGGCGAGCAGAGCGCCGATCTCGTTCTGTTGGAGAACCGTCTGGACCGCGGCGATGCGCCGGTCGCTCATCGTGCGGCCTCGAGCGCTTCACGAGCGTGGTAGGACGATCTGACGAGCGGCCCGGCCTCCACGTGTGGCAGCCCGAGCCGTTCGCCCTCCACCGCGTAGCGAGCGAATTCGTCAGGTTCGACGTACCGGTCGATGGGGCGGTGCCTCGCGGTTGGGCGCAGGTATTGACCGATGGTGACGATGTCGACGCCGACCGTCCGGAGATCGGCCAGTGCCCCGAGCACCTCTTCCTCGGTCTCGCCCATCCCGACGATGAGCCCCGATTTGACAGCACCTACCGGGTTCATCCACTTGGCGCGGGCGAGCAGGGTGAGGGACCGGGCGTAGTTGGCTGCCGTCCTGATGTCGCGTTGGAGTCGCAGAACGGTCTCGGTGTTGTGGTTCAGCACCGCCGGTTTGGAACTCATCACGGTCTCAAGATCTTCGGTCGACCCTTTGAAGTCCGGGATCAGCACCTCGACTTCACAATCCGGCATCCGGTCCCGGATCGCCGTGACGGTATCGACGAACACACTTGCACCGCCGTCCGGGAGATCGTCTCGATTCACCGACGTCAGTACGGCGTGCCGCAACCCCATCTGTTCAACGGCAATCGCAGCACGAACCGGTTCGTCGGTATCCACCGGACCGGGCTTGCCCGTGTTCACATCGCAGAACGCACAGGCCCTTGTGCACGTCTCCCCGAGCAGCATCATGGTCGATGTTCCCGATTCCCAACACTCGAAGATGTTGGGACAGCCGGCCTCTTCGCAGACCGTGTGGAGCTCCATGCCCCTCATGAGCTTCTTGAGGTCCCTGAAGCCATCGGTGGAGAGGTTCGCCCGGATCCGCATCCATTCGGGCTTGGAGGGTTCGCCGGGGAGGAGTCCTCGCACGGTGATCGGAGTCTCTCCCCTGCGGTTGGCCGAGAACACACCCGCTGACACCATGGCGTCGATGTCGTACGGACGGGACCGATCACGATTCTGGAATGCGCCGAGCTGTACCTCAGGCACTCCTCCGAACACTTCAACAGCCCTCGGGATCAGGGCCTCCACGACGGATTCCATGCCGACGCTTCGGCCGATGATCTCGGAGAGCGAGGTCACCGGGCGATCCGGGATCCCGCAGGGGATGATGTGGTTGAAGTACCCCAGATCCGGTGCCACGTTGATGGAGAATCCGTGCATCGAGATGCCGCTCGAGACTTTCACGCCGATCGCCGCGACCTTCCCCTGGTCGGTCCAGACCCCGGTGAAGCCATCCTCTGCCCATGCGGTGATCCCGAGATCAGTAAGGGTCGCGATCAGCATCGCCTCGATGCGGCGGAGATGACCGACGGCGTCCCACCCATCTTGCAACTCCGGCACGCCGACGATCGGATACCCCACGAGCTGACCGGGTCCGTGATACGTGATGTCACCACCACGATCGGTGAACACGAGTTCTGCTCCGATCTCATCGAGATCAGCTTCAGCGATTCTCAGGTTCGATCCGTCTCCGTTGCGACCCACGGTGTAGGTGTGAGGATGCTCGAGGAGCAGGAGGTAGTCGTCGGAGGAGCGGCCGTTGGACCGGCCCTCCCATACCGCCCGCTGCAGGTCGTGTGCCTCGTCATACGGAACGCGTCCCAACCACCGTATTCGCAGACGTTCCCCGTCTCCGATCATCGAAGCTCCTGATCCCAATCCCAGGTCTCGAGGTTCGTCTGGATCCGGTTGAGGAACTTCGTGGCGACCGACCCATCGAACGCTCTGTGATCCCACGTGAGTCCCAGGTAGCCGATGTGCCGTACCGCGATGGTGTCCGTGCCGTCCGGCAACGTCACCACAGTCGGCCGCTTCTTGACGGTGTCGGTCGACAGGATCGCGACGTTCGGCAGGTTGATGATCGGTGCACTCAGGTATGACCCGAACGGTCCGGGGTTGGTGATGGTGAACGTGCTACCTGAGATGTCATCCGGGTCGAGATCGCCGTCTCGAGCCTTCTCCGCCATCCGCCGGATGCTGCGAGCGAGGCCCTTCAACGTCAACCCGTCGGCGCCGCGCACCGTCGCAACGAGGAGCCCCTGCGTGTCGAGATCGACGGCGACGCCGAGGTTGACGCCGTGGTGGTACGTGATCGTTCCTGCATCGAGGTCCAGCGAGCTGTTCACGACGGGGAACGCTGACAGCGCATCCATCATCGCACGAGCGATGAAGGGGAGGTACGTCAGCGAGAACCCCTCCTCGGCCTTGAACCGATCACGATGCGCCGCACGGACGTGCTCGACCTGTTCGTAGTCGACCTCGATCGACGTCCAGACGTGTGCGGCCGTGCGCTTGGCGTGGATCATGTGATCGGCGATCGTGCGTCGGAGACGCGGGATCTCGACGACTTCATCGCCGGAGCCCGCACTGATCGTCACCTTCGTCGGAGTGACGGATGCCTCGTCGATCGTAACGGCGGTCGTAACCGGAGCCGCTGGCGTCGCTTCGACGATCGGCTCGGGAGCTGGAGCCGTAACTGGAGCCGGAACTGGAGCCGGAACTGGGGTCGGAGGTGGGGCCGGAGCTTCAACCTCCTGCTCGGGGGTAGGCG
>JAOZMA010000093.1 GCA_029934555.1 Acidimicrobiia bacterium
AGTGTGCGGATACGGTCTTCCACTTCTTCAGCGGGATCGCCGACTGAGGATCCGACGATCTTCACGTCGAGGTCGAGTTCGTCGGCACCTCGGAGCATCCCGGTCGTCGTTCCTGCGCTCGAGGCGGCGTGCCAGATGACGGGGCGTGTGATCTCCAGATCCTCGAGTTGCGGGGCGATCTCGTGCATCGCTGCGACGAAGCCCAGAGCGCCGAGAGCGTCCGAGGCCCCCTCGGGGACGACCCAAGCATTGTCGCGAGCAGCGGCAGCTTCCTCCATGATCCGGTCTCGATCGTCGTACTGGGAGGGTGTGATGAACCGACACTCTGCTCCTGCGAGGCGTTGAAGCAGGTGATTTCCGGTCGGTGATTCAGGCGCTTCCCCATCGGGGCTCCGGAGGTAGAGGACCGTGTGGAGTCCCACACGAGCGGCAGCGAGAGCGGTGGCGCGGCAATGATTCGATTGAACTGCACCGCAGGTGATAACCGTGTCTGCGCCGGCATCGAGCGCCGCGGCGAGATGGAACTCGAGCTTCCGGATCTTGTTCCCTGACAGGCCGAAGCCGGTGAGGTCATCCCTCTTGACCCAGATGGTCGGGCCGCCCCACGCTGCGCTGAGACGATCCGCACGTTCGAGCGGTGTCGGAAGATTGGCGAGACCGATTCGTGACTGGTTCATGGCCCAGACGCTATCACCCGAACCCCGAACGGTGCCAGGTCATGTGATTCGGGTGAACCGGCGTCTGCCGATACGGAGTGTGCAACACTGCTCCCATGCCTCGAATCACAGTTGACGGCCACGGGTTCTTCTACCGCGAACAAGGAACGGGGTCCGTCGCTCTCTTCGTCCACGGATTCCCACTCGACTCCACGATGTGGCTCGAGCAGATCCAGATGCTCTCCGACGTTCGACGATGCATCGCACCGGACCTGCGCGGCTTCGGTTGTTCTTCGCCATCGACTCGTCCCGTGCTGTCGATGGAGGACCACGCCGATGACCTGGCCGCGCTCCTCGACGCACTGGGAGTCGACCAGGTAGATCTGGTCGGTCTCTCGATGGGCGGCTACATCGCTCTCGCATTCGCAGAGCGCCACCCGGGTCTCCTCCGCACGCTTGCCCTCGTCGACACGAAATCCACAGAAGATGCCGCGGACGCAAAGGTCGGGCGCGATGCCGCAGCCGAGCGCGTTGCCGCTGATGGTCGATCCGGACTCGCAACCGACATGATCGGTGTGTTGGTAGCGGAGTCGGCGTCGACGTGGACCCGTGCCCGTCTCAGGACCATGATCGAATCGACGCCTGCAGAGTCCATCGTCGCTGCGCTCATGGGTATGAAGGACCGCCCGGATCGGACCGCGGTGTTGTCGAACCTCGCGATTCCGGTCGCCGCGATCGTGGGCGAACACGACGTGCTCTCGCCGATCGCAGAGGCCGACCACATGGCAGTCTCCGCAGGCGGCACACTGACGATCGTGCCCGACGCCGGGCACATGTCACCGATCGAAGATCCGGTGTCGGTTGCAGATGCGCTGCGATCCCTCTGGGCGGAGGTTTGAGCCCGCTACGCTCCACAACGGTCGAGAGGGAGAACCACGGATGAGCGACGCGATCAACGGGTACGGAGCCGTCGACGACCGCGAGTATCGGAGACGGGTCCGGGCGTGGACGATGTACGACTGGGCGAACTCTGCGTTCGCCACCACCATCCTCGCTGCCGTTCTGCCGGTGTACTACAGCCAGGTCGCCGGCCGCACCCTCGGATCCGCCGCCCAGGCGACCGCCTACTGGACGGCGACACTGTCGATCTCTCTGGTCATCGTTGCGATCCTCGCTCCGATCCTCGGAACGATCTCTGACCTCAAGCGGGGGAAGAAGAAGCTCCTCGCTCTCTCCATCCTTGTCGGGGCGCTCGGAGTCTCGATGCTCTTCTTCGTCGGCACGGGCGACTGGCTCATCGCATCTGTCGCGTTCGTCATCGCGAGGCTCGGGTTCGCTGCAGGAAACGTCTTCTACGACGCTCTTCTGCCCCACGTCGCCAGGGACGAAGACATCGACCGGGTCTCGACCATGGGATACGCGGTCGGGTACCTCGGAGGAGGGCTGCTTCTTGCCATCAACATCGTGATGATCTTCACGATCGGGGATTCGCTCGGGACCCGTCTCTCGTTCCTGACAGTGGCGATCTGGTGGATCGTCTTCTCGATTCCGATCATGCGCCGCGTCCCCGAGCCTCCCGCTGCCGTCTCGACTGAACCGGGAGGCTTGCTCTCGGTAACGTTCCAGCGACTCGGAGACACGTTCAGCCACCTCCGGAGCTACAAGGAGCTCCTCAAGTTCCTCATCGCGTACCTGATCTACAACGACGGCATCGGAACGATCATCACGGTTGCCGTCATCTACGGCGCCGAACTCGGGTTTGGCTCGATCGAGTTGATCGCAGCCATTCTCCTTGTGCAGTTCGTCGGGATCCCGTTCTCGATCGTGTTCGGGAAGATCCCGTCCAAGGAAGAGTCGAAACGGGCGTTCTTCCTCGCGTTCGTCGTGTGGAACCTCATCATGCTTCCGCTCGTCGGAATCGGGAGCCAGTTCGTTCTCAGCCCCGACGTTACCGGTACCAGGCCGCCGGCGTACGAGGACACCGCGGGCGCCGTCGGTGAGGGTGACTACGCGGTCGACTCGCAGGCCGTCGCTCTCGAAGGTGTGTGGGCGGCTGATGGCGACTACGCAGGAACCCACGATGCCGGAGCGACCTATGCGCTGGCATACAACGGTACGACGGTGCGGGTGCACTACAGCGAGGGACCGGACCGGAGTGAGTGGGTGGTTCTGATCGATGGCGTGGCCGTGATCGAAGACGACGAACCGGTCGTCATCGACGGCTACAACTCGGCGGTTCACGATGGAGTGGACATCGATGTCGATGCGCCCGAGGCCGGAGAGCACCTCCTCGAGATCATCAACACCGGCGAAGCGGATGAAGCCTCGTCCGGCACGGCGATGGTCATCGGCGAGGCCACCGTGATGCAACCGCCGCGTTCAAGCGACCTCCTCGCGATCCTGGGCCTGCTGTTCGTGGTCGAAGTGATCGGGCTTGCCGTTGCCGTCGTCGTCGGACGTCCCCTGTTCTCGGGACTCGCGGACACGATGACGACCAAGCGCACGATCATCCTCGCCCTGATCGTGTACTCGGCGATCGCCATCTGGGGCTTCTTCCTCGACAGCGTCATCGAGTTCTGGTTCCTGGCGTTCATGGTCGCCGTCGTCCAGGGAGGCTCGCAGGCATTGAGCCGGAGCCTGTACGCATCGATGTCGCCGAAAGCTCTCTCCGGCGAGTTCTTCGGGTTCTTCTCGGTCATGTCCAAGTTCTCAGCGATCGTCGGTCCCTTGCTCTTCGTGGCAGCGGTCACCGTGTTCGGGTCTTCGCGACCTGCGATTCTCGGCTTGATCGTGTTCTTCCTCGTCGGGATCTATCTCCTGACTCGCGTGGACGTACCCGAGGGTCGTCGTGTGGCACGTGAGGCCGATGAGGCTGCAGCGGCTGCGGGCATTGTCGAAACGGGCTGACGTGCGACGGATCATCATGAGTGTGGCGGTGGCCGTTCTGGTGGCCGCCGCATGTACGAACGGAGCAGCACCGTCGACGGTCCCGGATTCATCAACGCCGACCACAACAGCCCCGGCGACCGCCGGATCGGACGGAGCGGCGACCACCACAACGACGATGCTCGACCCGGAAGACACGCCGCAGACGACGCTGTCATCCGACGGCACGGTCCTCCGCCTTGAAACCGTGGCGGAGGGCTTCGAGCAGCCGGTCTTCTTCACCACGGCGGGTGGGAGCGGTTTCGTCGTGGACCAACCCGGTGTCATCTGGATCGTGACGCAGGGCGATGATCCCGCGGTGTTCCTCGATCTCCGCAAGCGCGTGAAGTTCAAGGGGGAACAGGGTCTTCTGGGACTGGCGTTCCATCCGGATCATCCCGACCGGTTCTACGTCAATTACACGGGGAAGAACAACGCCACGGTCGTATCGGAGTTCACGATCAACGAGGACTTCCGTTCTGCGGATCCGGACTCTGAGCGTGTGATCCTCGAGGTGCACCAGCCTGCCAAGAACCACAACGGGGGCATGATCGCCTTCGGGCCCGAAGGAGACCTGTGGATCGGGATGGGTGACGGAGGGGCATCCAACGACAAGTACGGAAACGGGCAGAACGAAGACACGCTGCTCGGATCGATGCTTCGCATCGTGGTCGGCCCGGAGATCGAGGCGTACGAGACCATCGGGACCGGCGACTTCGTCGCACCAGAGATCTGGGCGATCGGTCTCCGGAACCCGTGGAGGTTCTCGTTCGACGGCGACACCATGTGGATCGCAGACGTCGGTCAAGGCGACGTCGAAGAGATCGACCGGGTGAACACCGCAGATGTTGGACTCAATCTCGGTTGGCCCCTCTACGAGGGAACGGACTGTTTCGCGGGACCGTGCGACGGAGCCGATGCATCCGGTCGGATGCTCACCGTCCCGGTGCACGAGTACCGGCACGACGAGGGTTGTTCCATCACCGGCGGCTACGTGTATCGGGGCGACGCGATCCCACAACTCGACGGTCACTACTTCTTCTCAGACTGGTGCAGCGGCTTCATCCGCTCGATCGCACCGGACGGATCCGTGCACGATTGGACCGACGGGACGGGGACCGTCGCTGCCGTATCCTCATTCGGACGAGATGACGCCGGTGAGGTCTACGTCGTCTCGGGTGCCGGTACCGTCTATCGAATCGCTGAGGAGCAGGAATGATCGCCGTTGTCGGATCTGTCAACAGGGACCTGGTAGTTCGCGTCGAGCACCATCCGGTTCCGGGTGAGACGGTTCTCGGATCAGGCCACGAGGCGATGCCCGGAGGCAAGGGCGCGAATCAGGCAGTCGCTGCGGCACGTCTTGGTACCGACGTCGTCTTCGTCGGGCGCGTCGGTGCCGACGAAGACGGCCGCGATCTCGTTGGGGAGTTCGAGAGCGAGGGTGTCGATGTGGGCCACCTCACGGTAGATCCCGATGCCCCGAGCGGGATCGCCATCATCACGGTCGACGATGCAGGGGAGAACTCGATCGTTGTGAGTCCAGGGGCGAACGGTCACGTCTCTCCCAGAGACGTCGAAAGTGCCTCTGCTGCTCTCATGGCAGCGACGGTGACACTCCTCCAACTCGAGATACCCATGGATGCCGTACTCGCCGCGGCCGCTGCATCAGGAGGCATCGTCATCCTCAATGCGGCACCGGCTGCCCACCTGCCTGCGGAGCTTCTTCGCTCGATCGACGTGCTCGTCGTCAACCGCGGAGAGCTCGCGACACTCACGGGATCGGGTGACCCACTCTCGGCAAGGAGTCTTCCCGTCCCTGTCACAGTCGTGACGTTGGGCGCCGACGGCGCTCGCGTCGTGCGGGCCGATACCGGAGAATCCATCGCAGCGATCGACGTGACTCCGGTCGATACGACCGGTGCGGGGGACACGTTCTGCGGAGCACTCGCAGCCGGACTCGACGACGGGTTGAGTCTCGAAGCCTCGGTACGGCGTGCCGTCGTTGCCGGATCGCTCGCGGTGACGGCCATCGGAGCCCGATCGGGCATGCCGACCATCCCGGAACTCGAGGGCGCCCTGCGGGTTCAAAGCTCGCAGTCGACGTTGTAGGCTCGACGGATCATGGCGCGACCGATCATCATCGACACCGACCCCGGCCAGGATGACGCCGTCGCGATTCTCCTGGCCCTCGCCTCACCGGAACTCGATGTTCTCGGCATCACGACCGTTGCCGGGAACGTTCCGCAGCCGCTCGTTACGACGAACGCCCTGAGACTCTGCGAGCTTGTCGGGCGAACCGACGTCCCGGTGTTCATCGGAGCTCACCAACCGCTGGTTCGAGAGCTCTTCACCGCCGAGTACGTCCACGGGCCGACAGGGATCGATGGAGCCGACCTGCCGGATCCGGTAACGACAGCACAGCCGAAACATGCCGTCGATTTCATCATCGACACCTGCCTTGCCGCAGGGACCGACGGTGTCACTCTCTGCCCCGTGGGACCCCTGACCAACATCGCTTCGGCGATCGCTCGGGAACCGATGATCATCCCGAAGATCCGGGAGATCGCCCTGATGGGCGGTGGCTTCTTCGCAGGGGGCAACACAACCCCTGTGGCCGAGTTCAACATCTATGTGGACCCCGATGCGGCGAGCCTTGTTTTCAACAGCGGCGTTCCGATCACCATGTTCTCACTCGACGTCACACACAAAGCACTCGTGCTCCCGGAGGATCTCGACCGGATCCGGGCCATCGACACGCCGGTCGGCGAGGCCGTGGCTGGGATGCTCGGCTACTACGAACGGCACGACGTCGAGAAGTACGGCATCGCAGGTGCGCCGCTCCACGACCCGTGCGTGATCGCCTACCTCATCGACCCGGATCTCTTCACGGGCAAAGCATGTCGGGTCGATGTAGAGACCGAATCGGAGCTCACCGTCGGGCAGACGATCGTCGACTGGTGGGGTGTGACGGGTGCCGAACCGAACACAATGGTGATGTCTGAGATCGACCGTTCGGGGTTCATCGATCTCGTCGTCGAGCGGATCGCAGAGCTCTGACTCGTCGACACAAGGGCGATCAGGCCTCGTCGTGTCGTTTGCTTCTCCAGGCCCAGAGGGCGAGGAGCAAAGCGATTCCGACGAGAACTGCAGCGACGATCATCGTGTCGGCGAGCGCCGCGGCCTGAGCAATGGCGGGAGCGTCGGCGACCTCTCCACCGCCCGCGTAGACAGCCGTTCTCGCCGCCCAGAGCGCTCCGAGTACGGCGATACCGGTGACGCTCGCCGTGGTTCGGTTGATGGTCAGCATGCCAGACGTGACACCGAGTTCGCTCTGGGGGACCGAACCCAGAATCGCGGAGTTGTTCGGCGATTGGAAGATCCCGAATCCGAGGCCGATGATGAGGCCAACGATGACGACGATGAGGGCGGTCGTGGCACCTTCCAACCAGAAGCCTGCGATCGAATAAGCGATGGTCATCAAGCCAAGCCCGGCGACCGTGACCGGCCGCGAACCGATCCTGTCCGACAGCGTGCCGGACATCGGAGCGACGATTCCCATCGTGATGGGGATCGCACCGAGAACGAACCCGATCCCGCGCGGTGACAGCCCGATCACGTCGGTCAGATAGAACGGCAGCAGAAGGAGCATGCCCGCGAGTGCGAAGAAGCCGATGAAGCCCGTGACCAGGTTCACCGTGAGGTCGCGGCTCTTGAAGAGCCTCAGGTTCAGCATCGGTTGTGCGACCCGTCGCTCGACAGAGATGAACAGTCCGAGTGAGACGATCGAGGTCGCGAACAGTCCGAGGATCAACGGATCGGTGAATCCCAGGCGCTGGCCCATCGTGAGAGCGAGGAGCAGGGTCAAGAGACCGATGAAGAACGTGCCGGCGCCGAGGAAGTCGAAACGCTGCTTGCCCTTCGGCTTCGTGTTCGGCACGAACTTGATCGCCGTGATCGTGCCGATGATGCCGATCGGCAGGTTGACGAAGAAGATCCAACGCCAGTCGGCAGATTCGAGGATCATGCCGCCGATGATCGGTCCGGCCATGATCCCGAGCGACACCGTGGTCCCGTTGATCCCGAGGGCCTTACCGCGTTCCGATGGGGGGAAGGCCTCGGTGGTGATTGCGAAACCAAGGGCGAAGATCATCGAGGCTCCCAGAGCCTGGACCACCCGGGCTGCGATGAGGAACTCGATGGTCGGTGACAGCCCTGCGAGGACCGAGCCGATGGTGAAGACGGAGAAGCCCGCTGTGAAGATCGGTTTCTTGCCGATCATGTCCCCGAGGCGTCCGAACATGAGCGTAAGAGTCGTCTGGGTCAGGAGGTAGGCCAGCACGACCCACTGTGCGACGCCGAACGTCGTATCGAACTCGTCGACGAGCGTCGGGAGTGCCACGTTGACGATGCTCCCGTCGACGGTCCCGAGGAAGATCGCCATCGCGATAGCGATGAGGACGTACCACTTCCGCGAGTAGTCGACGCCTTCTGGAGGTGCTGCGGGTGGACCGGCCATGGTCGTCGGAGGCTAGGCGCCGCCCCGACGCT
>JAOZMA010000094.1 GCA_029934555.1 Acidimicrobiia bacterium
TCGGCGTCGCCCCTGCCATCAGGAACGCTATCGCCGACGCGACCGGTGTCCGGATCGCCAACATCCCGTTCACGCCGGAGCGCGTTTGGAACGCGTTGCAGCAGGCGTGACGACGATCGGCCCTCGAGAACTCCTATCGGAGTTGATCGATGCCGTCGATGGCGGCCGTCCGGCGGTGCTGGCCACGATCGTTGGCACGGAGGGTTCGGTGCCCCGGCATGCCGGCTCCAAGATGGTCGTCCATCCTGACGGGACCACGACCGGAACGATCGGTGGCGGCGAAGTCGAAGCCCTTGTGCGCGACGAAGCTCTCGCCGCCCTGAAGGATCGGCGCCCCCGCCTCCGCCGTTACACCCTCAACGATCCCGAACTCGGTGACCCCGGGATCTGCGGGGGCACGATGACCATCTACCTGGAGCCATACATGACCCCACGCACCGTGTACGTCATCGGAGCCGGCCACGTCGGCCGGTCCGTCATCGATCTGGCCGACTGGCTCGGGTATCGCACCGTCGTCGTCGATGATCGCTCCGATCTCGTGACCGAGGAAGCCATGCCGAACGCGTCGATCCGCTTCGCAGGTGCTGTACATGACGCCCTCGACGAACACCCCGCAGACGAGACAACTGCCATCGTTGTCGTGACGAGGAGCCACGAACTCGATGCTCAGATCGTGCCGGTGCTCCTCGAGACGCCCGCCCCCTACATCGGCGTGATGGGAAGCAAGCGCCGGTGGGCAACCACCCGGGAGGCCCTGGCCGAGTCCGGTACGCCTGCGGAAGCACTCGACCGCCTTCACGTACCAATCGGCCTCAGCATCGGTGCCGAGACCGTCGAGGAGATCGCCGTCTCGATCATGTCCCAGATCATCGAGTCGGCGGCCGAGAGCACCGCGTGATCGACTTTTCCGACCAACTGGTCGTCGTTCGTGGCGGCGGTGACCTCGGCTCCGGCGTCATCTGGCGTCTGCGCCGTGTGGGGTTCCCGGTCGTCGTCCTCGAACTCGAACGACCTCTGACCGTACGTCGCACGGTTGCGTTCTCATCTGCCGTCGATCAGGAACGCATCGTGATCGACGGCATCGAGGGGATTCGTGTCTCGTCGACGGAAGCAGCACTCGAAACAACCCGAACGGGCGCGGTTCCCGTGCTCGTCTCGAGGGATATCCCGACGTTCCCCGAGCCGATGTCGATCCTCGTCGATGCCCGCCTTGCCAAGAGGGCCCTCGATACGACGATCAATCAGGCCCCGTTCGTCGTCGGTCTCGGCCCCGGCTTCGTCGCCGGTGGTGACTGCGATGCGGTCATCGAGACAATGCGCGGGCACCGACTGGGGCGGGTCATCTGGGACGGTCCGGCGGCACCGAACACCGGCGTCCCCGGCGAGATCGGGGGCGCATCAGGCGACCGTGTGCTCCGGGCGAACGTCGATGGTGCCATCGATTGGATGGTTGACTTCGGTGATATCGTCCAAGCCGGTCAGGTTCTGGGCACGATCGACGACACTCCAGTTCCTGCGAAGATCGACGGAACGGTTCGCGGATTGATCCAGGCGGGACCGGTTGAGATCGGTCTCAAGATCGGTGACGTTGATCCACGATTCGATCCGAACGCGATCCACCAGATCTCCGACAAGGCCCTCTCGATCGGTGGAGCCGTGCTCGAGGCGGTCCTCGTCTGGCTCGCTACCGAGAGCTGATGCCGATCACACTCGCCGACCGGATCGGTATCGAAGAACGCGAACTCATCTCGATCATCGGTGCAGGCGGCAAGTCGACGGTCTTGTTCACGCTCGGCAGGGAGCTCGCAGATCCCTCCCACCGGGTCATCCTCACCACCACAACGATGATGGCCGCAGATCAAATCACCGAGCCGACGTGCTGGGCGGACGACCCGATCGAAGTAGAGCGGGCGCTGGAGCCCGGAGTGCCGTTGTTCGTCGTGACCGGAGAGGTCCCAGGCAAGGCCACCGGACCAACGCCTGCTGCCGTCGATCGTCTGTTCCTGGAGACCAGCGCAGACTTCGTCATCGTCGAGGCCGACGGCGCACGATCGATGTCGATCAAAGCTCCCGCCGATCACGAGCCGGTGATCCCCCGGCTCTCGACCACGGTCATCGTCGTGGCTGCGATCGATGCGATCGGCCGTCCGATCTCCAAGGTCGCCCACCGCCCCAACCTCGTGGCGAATCTTGCCGGTGTCCAAGTTGACGATCCCCTGACGATCGCGAACGCAGCCAAGGTCCTCACACATGACAACGGCGGTCTCAAGAGCATCCCAGGATCCGCCAGAATCGTGATGGCGATAACGAAGGTGACCCGGGAGACCGAAGCATCAGCGAATGAACTAGCGAACATCCTGGAAACTCACCCGAGAGTCAACCGCGCAGTGACGGTGCCAAGTAGATCAATAGCTCTGAGCTGATCTACTGATCTACCGCCAAAGGCGCCTACCCAATTCCCAACACCTGGCGGGCTCGATCGCTCATCATCTCCGGCTTCCACTGGGGTTCGTGGACGATTCGGATCACAGCGTTGTCGACACCGGGGATCTCCTTGAGCTTCGTCTCGGCCATCTGGCTGAGATACGAACCGAGGGGACAGACGGGCGTGGTCGTTGTCATATCGACGTTCACCATCGGACCGTCGAACTCAACCTTGTAGATGAGACCCAGATCGGTCACCGGGAGCCCAAGCTCGGGGTCGATCACCTCTGCAAGTGCGCCCCAGGCGGCCTCTTCGCGCTCGTCTGAATTGGGCGCTGTGTCCATGCCGGGAAGACTATCCCGATCGGGTCGACTGCAGCAGTCGAGGTGCGCATGGGCCCGGGTATCCTCGCCCGATGACCGTCCCCACACCGATCCGCATCTCAGTCGCGCTCGTCTCGGTCACGGCTCTCGTTCTGGGGGTCTGGATGGGATTGGTGCGCATCGGCTGGTCGCTCGGATCTCCCCCCGCTCCCGGCACTCATGGCCCGATCCTCGTGCTCGGATTCCTCGGCACGGTCATCGGCATGGAGCGAGCCGTCGCCATCGGCAGATCATGGGCATGGATCACGCCGGTCCTCGCTGCAACGTCGGTCATCACCATGCTGACCGGAGCACCCACCGAACTCACGGGAGCGTTGCTCCTCGTCGCAGGATCAGTGCTCGTTGCACTGTTCGCTGTGGCCTATCGCATGCAGCCCGAGGCCCACATCACGCTGATGGGTATCGGAGCCGTTGCATGGGTACTCGCCGCCGCAACGTGGCTGGCCGGCGAACCGGTCCCAGCCCTCATCCCCTGGCTCGCAGCGTTCCTCATCCTCACGATCGCAGGCGAACGCCTCGAACTTGCCCGCTTGATCGCGACGACGCGGTCATCGAAGCGGCAGCTCGCCGGTGCCGTCGCCGTCGTGATCGCAGGATCGGCGATCGCATGGGTGTACGCGGACACGGGAGCACGCATCGCCGGCCTCGGAAACCTGCTCATCGCTCTCTGGCTGCTGCGCTACGACATCGCAAGACGCACGATCCGCCTCGGAGGCGTGACGCGGTACATGGCCGCAGGACTGCTCCTCGGCTACGTATGGCTCGCGATCTCCGGCGTTCTCTGGATCTCCTCGGGTCTCCAGTACGGAGCAACGGGATATGACGCCGCTCTCCACACACTGTTTCTCGGGTTCATCATGTCGATGATCATGGCCCATGCCCCCATCGTCATCCCGGCGCTCGCGGGACTCGCGTTCCCTTACGGTCCGGTGATGTGGATCCCCCTCATCTTCCTCCAGATCTCGGTGATCGTGCGCGTGACAGGCGATCTCAACGGCTCCTACGACGTGAAAAAATGGGGAGGGATGCTCAACGCCATCGCCCTGGCCCTCCTCGTCCTCGTCGTGGTGGTCACGGTGATCCGAGGAGAACTAGCCAAACGAGCGCTCCGCACGGTCTGACGAAGAGCATTGGGTCCGTCTCAGCTGCTCGGTTACCCAACTACTTTGACACCTTCTCCGGCAACAGCGAGTTCGTCCCGCGATGGAGATACTCCCCCCGACCCAACTCCCCCACGAAGTTGCCATGGTCGACGATGACCTCTCCTCGCATCATGACGGTCTCGACGCTGCCGCCGATCTCCGCACCTTCGAACACCGAATAGTCGAGGTTCATCGAGTGGGTCTCGGCCGACAGCGTGTGTGATGCGGTGGGATCGTAGACAACAACGTCAGCGTCGGAGCCGGGGGCGATGGTGCCCTTCTTGGGGTAGATCCCCGAGATCTTGGCCGGTGTCTCAGCGGTCACCTCGATCCACCTCGTGAGAGGAATCCAACCCTCGACGACACCCTGGTACACGAGATCCATCCGATGCTCGACAACCCCGAGACCGTTCGGGATCTTGCGGAAGTCGCCGCGTCCGGCCTCCTTCTGCTCCCAGGTGAACGGACAGTGGTCGGTAGCAACGGCGTCCATCCTCCCGGTCGAAACACCGGACCACAGGGCCGCCTGGTGTCCTTCGCTGCGCCGGCGCAGCGGTGGAGAGCACACGAACTTGGCTGCCTCGAATCCGTCGGGTACGTCCTCCTGGGCAAGCCAGAGGTACTGCGGACAGGTCTCAGCAAAGACCGGCAACCCCCGGTCGCGGGCGACGACGGCCTCGGCGAACGCCTCCTGCGACGAGATGTGAACGATCACGAGAGAACATCCCGCTATCTCTGCAAGCGCAGCAACGCGATGGACGGCTTCGGCCTCCATCGAAGCCGGCCTGGTGAGCAAGTGATAGATCGGGTCGGTCTCCCCTCGGGCGGCGGCTTGATCCCGGAGGGCATCGATCGCTATGCCGTTCTCGGCGTGCATCATGACGGTGGCACCGATCGAGGCAGCGACCTGCATCGCCTCGAGAATCTGCCGGTCATCCGACAGATTCACGCCGGGGTACGCCGTGAACAGCTTGAACGTGGTGACTCCCGCGTGCATCATCTCCGGGAACTCGGCGAGCGTGCCTTCATGGACGTCCGTGACCATCATGTGGAACCCGTAGTCGATGTACGAGTTTCCGTCTGCACGAGCCATCCACTCGGCGAGTCCATCCTTGAGTGTTCCGCCGCGAGTCTGCCCGGCGTAGTCGACGATCGTCGTCGTCCCACCGATGGCAGCAGCCTTTGTGCCGGTCTCGTAGTTGTCGGCTGAGAAGGTCCCCGATACCGGAAGTTCCATGTGGGTGTGCATGTCAACGCCGCCGGGAATCACGTACCGCCCGGTGGCGTCGATCACGCGATCGAAGTCATCTCCTGCAGTTCCAGGCTCAACGACACCGACGATCCGCTCGCCGTCGATGACGACGTCTGCCTCCGTTGCCATCGCACCCGTCACGACCGTTCCATTGCTGATGAGTGTTCGCATAGGGCCCATCATGGTCGATGAAGGGGCGGCGCACGAGTAGAGGTTGAAAGTCTGATTCGCGCCAACTCGGGGATCTCATGCGTGATCCGTGTACATTTGCCTCCTCCACTCCGGAAGGACTTCTGCTCATGAGCCTGAACGTTGCCACACTTCTCCACGAAAGCGCCAAGCAGCACCCGGAGCGGACGGCCCTGGCCATCGGTGATACCACCATGTCGTATGGCGAACTCCACGGAGCGGTTCAGCGTTTCGCTGCAGGGCTCAGAGACCTCGGTGTCCACCCCGGTCAGCATGTCGCTCTTCTGCTTCCGAACGTACCGCAGTTCACGATCGCGTACTTCGGCACACTCGCGATCGGCGCCGTCGTCGTGCCACTCAATGTGCTGCTGACAGCGGACGAGATCGCCTATCACCTCAACGATTCAGATTCGGTTGCTCTCGTCGTGTGGGAGGGTTTCCTGGAGCCCGCTGAGGCCGGGTTCAACCGCACCGAGAGCGCCCACCATCTCATCATCGCGAAGGCCGACCCAACCGATGCGACGGCACCGGAAGGCGCCTCCAACATGCTGGCGCTCATCGCCTCAGCTGAGCCATACGAGGATCATGCTCCGACGATGCCGGATGATCCGGCGGTCATCCTGTACACATCGGGCACGACGGGGTACCCGAAGGGTGCCGAGTTGACGCACTTCAACATGTTCTTCAACGCCCGCTACTGCGGAACGTCACTGCTCCCCATAGACACGGACACGGTGGCATTGGCCACCTTGCCCTTGTTCCACAGTTTCGGACAGACGGTCATCCATAACGCCGTGCTGGGCCAGGGTGGAACCGTTGTGCTCCTACCCCGCTTCGAGCCGATCACCGCTCTCGAGCTCCTGCAGAAGTACCAGGTGAACCTGTTCGCCGGCGTCCCCACGATGTACTTCGCCCTTCTCCACACACCCGAGGTTGACGACTACGACCTGAACCTGAAGTACTGCGTGTCCGGTGGCGCGGCGATGCCGGTCGAAGTAATGAAGGCGTTCGATGAAAAGTACGGCGTCAACATCCTCGAGGGCTACGGGCTCTCTGAAACATCCCCCGTCGCCTCGTTCAACGTTCTCGACCGTCCGAAGAAGGCCGGATCGATCGGCCCGCCACTCTGGGGCGTCCAGTTCCGGCTCGAGGACGACGAAGGCAACATCGTTACGGAGGTCGGTTCACCGGGAGAGATCTGCATCAAGGGCCACAATGTGATGCGGGGCTACTACAAGAAGCCCGAGGCCACTGCCGAGGCGATCATCAACGGATGGTTCCATACCGGGGATATCGGGACCGTCGACGACGACGGCTACTACTACATCGTCGACCGCAAGAAGGACATGATCATCCGGGGCGGCTTCAACGTCTACCCGAGAGAGATCGAGGAAGTTCTCTACGGCCACCCGGCCGTCGCAGAGGCCGCCGTCATCGGCATCCCCCACGAACGCCACGGCGAGGAGGTCAAGGCAGTCATCGCCCTCAAACCGGGGACCGCTGCCACCGGCGACGAACTCATCGCCTATTGCAAAGAGCATCTCGCTGCCTACAAGTACCCAAGGACGATCGAGTTCCAGGAATCTCTCCCCAAGGGCCCAACAGGCAAGATTCTGAAGCGAGAACTGGGATAGGGAGCCGCCAGTCGCCAGTCACCAGTCACCAGACTCCAGTCCTCAGGCGGCGGCTGTCAGTAGTCAGTAGTCCGTAATCCGTAATCCGTAATCCGTAATCCGTAATCCGTAATCCGTAATCCGTAGTCCGTAGTCCGTAGTCCGTAGTCCGTAGTCCGTAGTCCGTAGTCCGTATTCCGTAGTCCGTAGTCCGTAGTCCGTAGTCCGTAGTCCGTAGTCCGTACGGTGGGGTGCTCTTGTCCTGTCCCCTCGGCCGACGGAGGAGGACGGGGGGACGCGGAGGAGCGAAGCGACGAAGCAGGGGGGCTCCGGGAGCTTTGATCGTGACGATGAGGCCCGGCGTCTGGCGTCTGGTGTCCGGCGACTCGTCCTTCTTCTTCCTCCCCATCAGGGGGAGGTGGCAGCGACGAAGGAGCTGACGGAGGGGGTCGAAACGCACATCTGAGACGGGGTTCGAAAACAATCCCAGCATTCTTTGAGAAACATTGTCCGGGAGGTCGTTTTCTGTCCTACCGGGTTGATACGTTGCTCGTATGGAAACGACTGCGACGCTCACCACCGATACTCTCGAACAGCAACTCCTTTCGGGTGAAACCACGATCGCCCGGGTGCGTGCTGCACAGATGACGATCATCCGTGAGATCGACCGACGCCAGACCCCGCTCGCTGACGGTTGTCGGTCGATGGCCGAATGGGTCACGGGACGTCTCGACGTCGCACCCGAGACAGCAAAGGCGCTGGTGTCGACGGCTCGGCGTCTCGAAGCGCTCCCCACCGTCGAGCACACTGTTGAAGACGGGACGATCTCCTTCGACCGTGCCACGGCCCTGGCCCGTATCGCCGTGCCCAGTGAGGATGAGACGATCATCGAAGAACTCGCCGTCTATGACGTGGCTGCGATCCGGCGTCTCAGGTCGAACCGGCACCGCACCACCAAGGGTATGGAACGCGAAGCGTTCGAACACCGCTACCTCATGGCTCAGCCGAACCTCGACGAATCGTCGTGGCGGGT
>JAOZMA010000095.1:0-527 GCA_029934555.1 Acidimicrobiia bacterium
TGGTTCTAGGGGGTGCCCATCCACTCGAGGATGAAGGGGTTCACCATGCGCTCGCGACGAATCGTCGTCTCGGGACCGTGGCCGGGAAGCACCCGCATGTCGTCGGGAAGCGTCATCACCTGGGTTCGCATCGATTCCATCAGATCCTCCCAACTCCCGTAGGAGAAGTCGGTGCGTCCCACAGAGCCCGCGAACAGCTGATCCCCTGAGAACACGATGCCTTCGCTCTCCACCACGAAGATGCAATGTCCGGGAGTATGCCCCGGCGTGTGCCTCACTTCGAACTCGAATCCTGCGAGATCGACCCGCTGCCCGTGTTCCAGGTCTTCGAATCGCTCGGGCGGTGCGAACGCATCGGCGCCCGGTGGCACGAACCCGAAGAGAGAGCGGACCTGCCCCACCGGATCGGAAGCCAGGAAGTCGTCGTCCGGGTGGAGATACGCGCTCACACCGGTCCGGTGCACAACGTCACCCGCACCACCGGCATGATCAACGTGTCCGTGGGTGACGAGGAGACCAACCGGGAT
>JAOZMA010000095.1:537-8021 GCA_029934555.1 Acidimicrobiia bacterium
CCGGGATCAGGTCGTACCGGGTCAGCAGACTGACGATCGCGTCGACGTCGGGAGGAGCATCCACGATCACGGCCGGTCCGCCCCGCTCGGGGGCGATCACGTAGCAGTTCGTTGCCGCAGCCCACAGCTCAGCTGATGTCAGGATCATCGTCCACCTCCAGGAACAAGTCGATATGCCTCGTACACGCCGCCGACATCGCGCAGATCAGACAGCACTCGTTCGAGCTGCGCCGGATCCGAGAGCTCCACTTCGTATCGCAGGAAGGCGACACGGTCACGCCCCGCTACCGACGACGACGTGTGAATGTTCGCACCGTGGTCTGACAGCACCGCCGTCACATCACGCAGCAGACGGGGCCGGTCGAGTGCCTCGACCTGGATCCATACGAAGAACGACTCTGATTGGCTCGGAGCCCATGCCACCTCGATCAGTCGCTCCGGCTGTTCCTCGAGCGCTCCGATGTTCGCACAATCGGTCCGGTGCACCGACACGCCACGCCCGATCGTGACGAAACCCATGATGGGATCGCCCGGCACCGGTCCGCAGCACCGCGCGAGGTTCACGAGCACGTCGTCGAGACCCTCGACGATGACACCACTGATCGGGCGATTCCGGCGTCGATCGGGTGCAACCAGGCGATCCAGGATCTCCTCGGTCTCGTCGTCTTCCTCCGGAGCGATCCTCCGTTCGAGACGCCCGACGACCGTCTTGCCGCTCACCCTTCCTTCGCCGACCGATCCATAGAGATGGTCGAGGTCGTTGAATCCGAGCTCTGCTGCGACAGCGAGCAGATCCTCGTCGTGTCCGGAGAGCGCCAGCGATCGACGGCGCAGCTCCTTCGTGATCTCTTCGCGCCCGTCGGAGAGCGCCGTCTCCCTGCGCTGTTTCACGAACCACTGCCGGATCTTCGCAGCGGCCCGGGAGGACGTGACGAACTCGAGCCAGTCGCGGCTGGGATGTGCATCCTCGGATTTCGATGTGATGATCTCGACGATGTCGCCGGACTCGAGTTGGGTGGCAAGCGGCACGAGACGGCCGTTGACCTTGGCTCCGACGCATCGGTGACCAACGTCGGTGTGAATGCGGTAGGCGAAGTCGACCGGCGTCGCTCCCTTCGACAGGGTGAGCACCGCGCCCTTCGGGGTCAGAGCGAACACCTCGTCCTGGTACAGATCCAACTTCAATGCCTCGAGGAATTCGGATGCATCGGCAGTGGCGTTCTGAAGGAAGTTGATATCGGCGACGAGTGGCATCTCGGAGCCGTCATCGCCCTCTTTGTAGCGCCAGTGAGCCGCGATGCCTGCCTCGGCACGCTCGTGCATCTCCAGGGTACGGATCTGGACCTCCAGCGGCTTGCCGTCCGGCCCGACAACCGTGGTGTGCAGCGACTGGTAGAGGTTGAACTTCGGCATGGCGATGTAGTCCTTGAACCGCCCCTGGATCGGAGCCCACATCGAATGCACAAGTCCCAGCGCCGCGTAACAGTCCCTCAGGTCGGGGACGATGATCCGAATGCCGATGAGGTCGTGGATCTCTTCGAACTCAAGACCCGAGTCGATCATCTTCCGATAGATCGAGTACACAAGCTTCGGCCTGCCGGTGACGGCCGCGTCGATGTGTGCGTCTTCGAGCGCTCCGGTCACCTCCTCCATGACCTTCTCCAGGTAGATCTCACGTTCCGGAGCACGTCGCTGTATCTGGGCTTCCAGGTGTTCGCGCCGCGCCGGATAGAGGGTTGCGAAGCTCCGCTCTTCGAGCTCATGCTTGATCTCTTGCACGCCGAGCCGATGCGCAAGTGGGGCATAGATGTCCAGCGTCTCGGAGGCGATCCGTTTGCGCTTCTCCTCCGGGAGCGGATCGATCGTCCTCATGTTGTGCGTCCGATCGGCGAGCTTGATCAACAGCACGCGAATGTCTTTGGCCAGGGCAACGGCCATCTTGCGGATCGTGGCAGCCTGCTGTTCCTCTCGGCTCGAGAACTTGATACGGTCGAGCTTTGTGACGCCGTCGACGAGGAGCGCAACCTCGGAACCGAAATCACGCTCGAGGTCATCGAGGGTGAACTCCGTGTCCTCTACAACGTCGTGGAGAATGGCAGCGACGATCGTCGCTGTGTCAAGTCCGTAGGTCGCCAGGATCTGAGCGACCGCGAGCGGGTGCACGACGTAGGGGTCACCGGTCCGTCGGATCTGCCCGGAGTGCGCCTCGACTGCAACCGCATAGGCTTGCCTGATCGCGTCGACGTCTGTGCCCGGATGATGCTCGACGGCGATCTCGATCAGATCGTCGAGCATCGCCTCGGGTGAGCTCACCGTCTCTGGATGTGCGATGGCGTCTGCCATCTGAAGAGTCTACCGACGCTTCTTACGCTTCCGTGGTGCGCGTGCGGCCGCTCCGGAGGCTCCGGTTGGCGCCGACGGTGCAGCTGGAACGGTCTCGACCTTCGTCGGAACACTTGCCGCTGTGACGACAGTCTTGTTGCCACCACGCTTTCTCTCGACCCGCTTCCGCTCTGCGATCCAATCCGGCTCCCGTTCCTTCCAGATAGCAAGCACCGGTGCGGCCACGAAGATCGACGAATACGTTCCTAGCGCGATTCCGATGAACAGCGCAAGGGCAAATTCCCTGAGCGTGTGTGCCCCGAGAGCGAAGGAACCCACGAAGAGCAGAGATCCGACAGGGATCAGCGACGTCAGCGACGTATTGATCGACCGCATCAGCACCTGGTTCATCGAGGTATTCACGATCTCGGTGTACGTGTACTGATCGTGCATGAGCTCAACGTTCTCATTCACCTTGTCGAAGACGACAACCGTGTCGTAGAGCGAGTAGCCGAGGATGGTCAAGATGGCGATCACGGTCGCCGGCGTGACCACGAATCCGAACAATGCGAAGATCCCTCCGGTGATGATCAAGTCGTGGGCGAGAGCAGCCAGGGCTGCCATTGCCATCTTCCATTCGAACCGCCACGTGATGAAGAGCGCGACGACGATCAGGAAGACGACCAGCGCCTGGATGGCGGCCTGCGTCACTTCGGCACCGAAGGTCGGGCCAACGGCGTCGATCGTGACGGCGTTCACATCTGTGCCCGCCACGGTCGCTGCTGTCAGGACCAACTCGTCCTGAGACGCTGCGTCGAGAGCTTCGGTCTGGATCAGGATGAGCCCGTCACCCGTGAGCTGGACGCGTGCCCCGGCCTGGCCGATGCCCTCGAGCGACGACCGAACAACGGCAATGTCGACGCCTGCCTCGTTCTCGACCGTGACGACCACACCACCGGTGAAGTCGATGCTCAAGTTGAGCGGTCGTACGAGGAGCATCACAAGCGACAGCACGACGAGTGCAGCCGAGACGATCAGCGTCTTCTTGGAGATGGCAACGAAATCGAAGTGTGTCTCGCCCCGGTACATCTTGGTGAACACGCTCATGACGTCACCTCCACGGATTCAGCAGGGATCGAGGGTTGGCTGCTCTTCCCCATCGCTCCGCGGACAGAGAACCAGCCGCCCTCGCCGAGCGCAGAGTGTGCGACCAGCCATGTGCCGGGACGTGTGTAGTAGTAGGACACGATCACATCGACAATCGTGGCGATGCCGAGTGTGAGAGCAAAGCCCTTCACCGGTCCAACGGCGAGGAGCCAGAGCAGCACCGCGGCGAGGAAGGTGACCGTGTCGCCCTTCAAGATGGTGCTGAACGCGCCGGGGTAGGCATGATCGATCGAAGGACGCAGCGGGCGACCACTGTGGTATTCCTCTTTCACGCGCTCGAAGTACACGATGTACGAGTCGAGGGTTATCCCAATCGACACGATGATGCCGGTCACACCCGCCAGAGTGAGGGTCGTGCCCTGAGTCTCACCGAGCAGGATGATCGCGCCGATCAGCAGGGAGCCGAACACGGTGAGGCCGACCATCGCGATCACACCGAGGATCCGGTAGTAGATGACCATGTAGATCGTGACGAGAGCAAGGCCGAGGAGTCCGGCGATGAGACCTGCCTTGAGCGAGTCGGCACCGAGGGATGCCGAGACGGACTCGACGCGCTCGCGCTCGAACGTCGTTGGCAACGCGCCGTAATTGAGAATGGCAGCAAGGTCTTCTGACTCTGCCTGCGGATTGTCAGATGAACCGATCGTGATGACGACCTGATTCGGATCAAGGCCTTCGTCAGGGCTCACCCCGGCTGCGACCTCGGGGGCCGAACCGACGACACCATCCACGACGATCGCGAGACGCCGTTGAGGGGACCCCACTGGAAAGGTTGCAAGCTCACCGGTCGCGAGCCTGAACTTCTCGCCACCTTCATCTGTGAATTCGGGGACGACGACCCAACCGCCTGCGCCGCCGTGACCGCCTGTTCCGCTGAACTGGGCCCGTCCGCCCTTCATGTCGGAACCGGTCAGGAATGCCCCACCGACGACGTAGACGAAGGCGCCGTCCTCGCTGGGGAGGTAGGCGATTGCCGCGTGTACATCGTCCGGGTCGGAGAGGCCGTCGGCATCGAGATTGTCAGGGTGATCGCCGTCCGGATCGGTCAACGCAGGGCTTTCCAGAACGAGATCAAGCACCGGGCGGAACGACATCTCGCCGGTGGTTCCGACCGCTTCGAGAGCACGTTCCCGATCTTCGACTCCTGGAAGTTGGACAACGATCGAGCGCTCGCCCTGGACCGAGATCTCCGGCTCCTGTACGGATCCGAGTTCCTCGATGCGGCGGCGCATGATCTCAACTGCGGTGTCGAGTGTGTCCGGGTCGGTTCCTTCCGGCCCCACGAGCACAACGGCGAAGCCACCCTGGAGGTCGAGACCGAGCTTCGGGGCCCAGCCTGCGAGCAGCATGGCTCCGATCGACCCCCACGCGATGGCGAGGGTGATCAGCAGCGTGAGGAGCGCCTTCTTCCTGCTCACTCGGAATCGTCCACGATTCGCTCGGACACGGCCCGCTTGGAGATACGCATCGACGAGCCGCCGCCGAGATCGATCATGAAGCTCTCATCGTCCTCGGATCGGATCGTTCCGTAGATACCACCGATCGTGCGGATCTCGTTGCCGACTTCGATCGAGTCACGGAGCTCCTTCGCCTTCTTGGCGCGCTTGCGCTGTGGCAGGATGAGGAGCAGGTAGAAGAGGCCTCCCAGGATCGCTATCGGCAGCAAGAATCCGAGGATGCTGCTACCGCCTTCGCTCTGGGCGATGACGACAGCCAGAATGCTCGACAGATACAGCACTGAATCCTCCGTTCGATGCCCGACAGGCGTTGTCGGTGAAGCGCCGGAATCCTAGCGGTGGAGAGAACCTACTCCCCCGCTCGGGCGGCTACGACATCCGATCGAAACTCGCTGAAGCGGCCCTGTTCGATGGCCGCTCTCGCACTCCGAAGAAGATCGAACGTGTAGGTGAGGTTGTGGAGTGTCAGCAGTCGGTCGGAGAGAGGTTCGTTCGTCGTGAAGAGGTGCCGAATGTACCCACGGCTGTAGCGCCTGCAGGTCAGGCATGAACATGCGGTGTCCAATGGATTCTCATCCTTCACCCATTCGGCTCGTTTGATCGAGATGTCTCCGTTTCGCGTCAGTGCTTTGCCGTGGCGAGCGAGTCGCGTCGGGATGACGCAGTCGAAGAGATCGACTCCCCTTGCGATCGCAGCCAGCATGCCCTCCGTGTCGCCGAGGCCCATGACGTACCGCACGCGATCCGGTGGGAGGTGGGGAATCGCCGCATCAAGTGCCAGATCTCGCTCTTCCGGGGTCTCTCCCACCGCGAGACCTCCGATCCCGAATCCCGGGAAGCCAAGGGCCGCGATCTCCTTCGCTGCTTGCTCTCGCAGATCCGGCTCGGCACCGCCCTGCACGATTCCGAACAAGGCCCGATCGTCTCGCTGTTTCGCTTCGAGGGCACGTTCGGCCCACCGGTACGTTCGATGCATCGCCTCTTCGGCTGCTATTCGCGGCGAGGGAAGAGGAACCGGCACGTCGAGCACCATCGCGATGTCGGAACCGAGTGCTTCCTGGACAGCGACGGCCCGCTCCGGGGTCAACTCGACGCGCGCACCGTCGTATGTGCTGCGGAAGACGAGTCCTTCCTCGCTGATCTTCGGATTCAATGAGAGGACCTGGTACCCGCCGCTGTCGGTAAGGATCGGACCGTCCCAGGCCATGAAACCGTGGAGCTCTCCGAGTTGAGACACCACCGCCTCCCCCGGTCGCAGCATCAGGTGGTACGTGTTTGCAAGAACGATCTGGGCGCCAACGGTCCGAAGGTCTTCGGTATCCATCGTCTTGACCGTGGCCCGGGTCCCTACCGGCATGAAGTTCGGTGTTTGCACGTCGCCATGAGGCGTCGTCATCACGCCGGTCCTTGCCACACCGTCGGCCTCACCAAGGCCCCATGTAACGGCGCTCACGAATCGACCTCGATGAACATGGCGTCTCCAAACGAGAGGAAGCGGTATCCGGACCCGAGAGCGTGATCGTATACGTCGCGCCATCGTGGCCCGATGAGCGCGGCGATCATGACGATGAGCGTGGTTCCCGGTGCGTGAAAGTTGGTCAGGACGGCGTCAACAATTCTGGTTCGATATCCGGGGGTGATGAAGAGGTCGGTCGACCCGGAACCGGCCTCCGAGAGGCCGTCGGCGCCGACCGCCGTTTCGAGCGTGCGGACCACGGTGGTACCGACGGCTACCACGCGAGAGCCGCTCTCCTTCGCTTCGGTGATCGCAGTCACGGTCGATGAGGGAACGGAGTAGCGCTCTCGGTGCATCTGGTGATCCGAGATCTGGCCGTCTGCCATGGGCCGGAACGTATCGAGCCCGACATCGAGTTCCACTTCCGCCATATGGACACCTCGCTCGTGCAGCGCTTCGACGACGGCCGGAGTGAAGTGCAGCGCGGCCGTTGGCGCTGCAGCGGATCCCGTGGCCCTCGCGAACATGGTCTGGTAACGCTCGTCATCATCGAGCGTTCCATGGAAGTAGGGAGGGAGTGGGATCTCTCCGAGTTCGGGCAGGATGTCGTCGACATCGCCATTGCCGCCCTCAACGGCGATCTCCACGATCACGACACCTCGATCCGGTTCCGTCTCCACGGTCATTCGCAGTGAGCCGGCCGTCATCGTGGTCCCAGGACGAATACGTCGTGCCGGGCGGACCAGCGACTCCCATCTGATCTCGTCGATCCGCTTCGTAAGGAGCAATTCGACGGCCCCGCCCGTCTCCTTGGTTGCGAAGACCCGCGCAGGGCGAACCCGCGTGTTGTTGACGACCACGAGGTCCCCCGGATCGAGCAGGCTCGGAAGATCGGTGAAGCGCCGATCATCAAGTGTGTTCGCTACGAGTAGGCGAGCCGCGTCACGAGGTTCGATCGCAGTCTGAGCGATCGCCCCGGCCGGAAGGTCGTATTGGAAGAGGGACGTGTCCATGGAGTGGGGAAGATAGGAGAGCTAGAGACGTGAGATGCGAGATGCGAGACATGAGTCGCCGGACGCCGG
>JAOZMA010000096.1 GCA_029934555.1 Acidimicrobiia bacterium
TGCTGCTGACGCCGGCGTCTATGCCAGCGACGTATCGCTTCTCGCGTACAGCGAGGCGCGGACGCATGCTGCGGCGCAAGGTCGGTCTCCCGACGAGATCCGCCTCGTTTTGCTCGGGTTCGGACGCGCGTACGGATCGCCCGACAGCGAGATCGACGGCATCGTTCGCCGGCACGGGGTCAGCCTCGCCGACCGGCTCATGAAGGCAGCCGAGATCGGGCACCAGGAGACACATCGCCGGTTGCTCGGTGATCTGTTGCAAGGCCGCTATTGGAGGTTCCAGCCTCCGCTTCCCGACGGTTCTGGTTTCGGTACCGACGACCCGTCCGATGAACAACTTGCAGGTCTCATTTCGATCGCCGTCCGCTTCGTCGCCAATCACTCGAACGAGATTCGTCACCTTGTCGAGCATCTCATTTTCGGCGCTGGCCGACAAGACCGCATGTCGGAGCTTGCACGGTGAACAAGGACCGGAGACTCCGGCCGCCGGCTTCCTCTCCCGGAGCAACGGTCGGGGTCTCCGATATCGCGAGGACGCTCACGACCGCGATCGTGGGTGTCCTCGCGACAGGCCTGGGCGGTCTCGCGATCATCGCGGTCGCCGCGGTGCGGCCCACCGCACCGACCATCGACCGCATCTTGAGAATCTGGGCCCGCACCATCCTGCTGGCCGCCGGCGTCCGAATCGAGGTGCGAGGCATCGAGAAGATCGAGAAGAACCAGGCCTACGTGGTGATTGCAAATCACCGATCCGTGTTCGACCTCGTCTGTCCATACGTGGCACTGCCGATGCCGATCCGGTTCCTCGCCAAGCGAGAACTCCTCTCGATGCCCCTGTTCGGGTCCATCCTCCGAAGCCTCGGGACCGTGCCCGTCGACCGTGCTGCCGCCGACCATGCTTCGATCAACATCGAGTCCGCCAACGTACTTCGCTCTGGGTATTCGCTGGTCGTGTTCGCAGAAGGCACCCGGGTCGAGTCGTCGGACGCCAAGCCGTTCAAGAAGGGAGGGTTCATCATTGCGCGACAGGACAACATCCCGATCCTGCCCGTCACGATGATCGGCACCGGCAACATCGTCCCTCCTCACGGAAAGATCGTCCACAAGGCAGACGTCACCGTGATCATCGGCGACCCCATACCCATGTCGTCACCCGTCGCTCGAGATCTCAACGACCTCGTGTCATACACCCAGAAGGTTGTACGAGCCAGTGAACTCGCCGAAGGTGCCGAAGAGTTCTGATGCGAGGGATGAAGATCGGTTGTCCGCAAGCTCCCCCTGGCCGGCACCGACACGTTCGAATCCCGCACCGGTCACGGCGTCGAAGCCACGTTGGCACAAGCGAGGTATCGAATATGACCGAAGGATTGCAGGGCTGAGGCGTTCTTCCGATCCCGGACATGCCACATCCCGGCCTCATCACATTCGACGCCAAAGACCCAGACACCGAGTTCCCACCGATCGGACAAACATCACCTCCTGAGACCGCTCCAAATCTCCTTGTCCTCATCATCGACGACGGGGGGTTCGCTTCGTTGCCGTTGCTTTCTGCCGGGTGGCGAGATGGTGGTCCCGGTGGGTGGTGAATCCGGTGGCGGTGTGCTTGGTGCTCTGGCTTCAAGTCCCACCCCCGCAGCCGATTTCGAGCTGGAGATCTACGACGGATGCACATTCCGACGGAGCCAGCTCTCAATGGTTCTCCAGTCGAGGTCACCGTCCTCCATGAGACCGATGATGAATCTGTGGTGATCCATTGAATCCCCTGCCAGTTCAAGGCCGTTCATACGGAGGTGGACATCGGCAGCCGCGAGCGCTGTACGTTTGTTCCCATCGAGGAACGGGTGGTTCTGGACGATGCTCTCGAAGAGTGCTGCTGCCTCAGCGATGGAGTCCTCGTAATAGCCGGTTTGCGGTCGGAAGACAGCTGCCTCCAGTGCGCCAAGGTCGCGGACACCGTCGGTACCCCCGAACTTGTCGACTACCAGGGCGTGAATCGCGAGGACTTCGATGACTCTGAGGTAGTCCCTCACTTACTCGGCCAGCTTCTTGTACAGCTGTCGATGTCGTGCGATGGATGCCTTGGTGTGTGCGATCACATCGGGCCGAGGTGCCTCGCCCTTCTTCTTCTCTACCCACTCAGCCAGGGCCTCGTCCAATACCGCTTGGAACTGTCGTCCCTCGGTTGCGGCGATATGGCGGACTTCGTCGAGCAGTTCGGGTCGTGCCTGCGAGGAGAACTTCTGCATCGTCATCTTGTCATGATACATCATGATGGAGCATGATCAAGGTGGTGTGCCCGGTTCGATGCGCATCTCCTGCCGAAGTTCGGTGGCGGCCGGATCGTCGCGTTCAACAATCACTGCAGTTGCGACATATGCAACTATGACACTTGGGCGACTCGAGCGCGTGAGGTATGACTGTCCGGGCGTCGGAGCAACCCGGTGCTGTGGTTTCCGCCTAATCGTGGCCGGGGAGAAGGTCGAGCGCATCGAGGAGTAGTCCTTGTAGTGGGCGTCGTCCTTCAATAGCCACCCAGTTCACCATGGCGGCGTTCACAGCAGCGGCGCCGATTCCTGCGAACAGGTATGGGCGAAGGTCCGTGAGGGGATCCACCCCGAGACGCCGAGCAAGGCCCTGAGCGCCTGCCTCGACGAGTGCCGGGACGAAGACTGTCCCCTGGTACGCCGCCACATCTGGCGACGATACGGCGAGTTGGGCGATGAAGAAGTGGCGCTCTCGGTTCTCCTCGAAGTGGTCAGCCATTGCGAGGAGGGCTCCGCGCATCGCTTCGAGGGAGTCCTCGGATTGTGGTCGGGATTCGATGAGGTCGATGGCAATGTCTAGATCCTGTCGCCAGGGTCCGAATAGCACATCTTCCTTCGACACGAAGTAGCGGTAGAAAGTCCGCTCCGACACGTCAACGGTTTCGGTGATGTCCAGCACTGACGTTTCGTCGAATCCCTGTTCGGTGAAGAGGTCGCGAGCGGCGTCTTCGATCGCCAGACGCGTTGCCTCTTTCTTGCGTTCACGACGCCCGACGGTTCTGATGATTGCGTCTAACTCGCTTGGGTGTTCGGACATGATGCTCCAATAGCGTGACAGTGGCGACAAGTGACAGAACTGACACTATAGTATCGGATGTCAGCTCTTCCTTCAAGCCTAGGTGTGCATCGATGTTGAACCCTTATGAACACGAAACCGACACAGAACCGGTCGTTGATCTACCCGACAACGATGAGTCATGGCTGCGAGGCTCGCCTGCAAACGCGGTACCCGCCGCCGAAGAGCGCTCCCCACATGTCGATGGCGCCTGCCGGGTGCTTGCGATCGATGGTGGAGGTGTTCGTGGCATCATCCAGGCCCGGATTCTGACTGCACTCGAAGATGCAGCAGGCCGACCGGTCGCTGAACTCTTCGACCTGATCGTCGGGACGTCGATCGGAGGCATTGCGGCCCTGGCCCTGACTGTCCCAGAAGCAGACGGCACGCCTGCGTATACCCCGGACTCCGCCGCCGAACTACTCACCGGGCACAAGGACACGATCTTCCCCACCGGCAACCTGGCGGTACCCCACAGCATCACCGAAGCTCGAAAGCTCGCGTCGACAGTGACGAGGACCGGACTTGCAGCGACCGGACGGCACCGTGACCGTGGGAACGCACGGTATTCGCCGGAACCGCTCGAAGAGGCACTGGAGGACTTCTTCGGCGATGCGATGTTGAGTGACGCTATCACGCCGGTCGTCGTCACTGCGTTTGATGCACTTACCGACATGCCAGTCCACTTCAGATCTACATTCGCCGCCAACCTTGCCGGCTGCGACCTGCCCATGGCGACCGTGGCGCGGGCGGCAACGGCTGCACCCACGTTCTTTCCTCCCGCCGACGTGGAATGGGCTGGACGACACACCGTGCTCCTTGATGCCGGCGTCTACGCCAACGACGTGTCACTCCTCGCGTACACCGAAGCACGGATGCACGCGGCAGCTCAGGGTCAGGACTCCGACGAGATTCTCCTCGTCTCTCTTGGTTCTGGCCGTCAGTACGGATCACCCGACAACGAGATCAACGACGTCTCCCGTCGGCACTGGGTTGGACTCGCCGACCGACTCATGAAAGCCGCCGAGGTCGGACAGCAGGAGACGCACCACCGCCTGCTCAATGATCTGCTGGGCGAGAGGTATTGGCGGTTCCAGCCGATGCTCCCCGACGGCGACGGTTTCGGCACTGATGCCGCGTCTGATGAGGAATTCTCCGATCTCGTCTCGATCGCCGATCAATTCGTCCTGGACCACGCAAGCCAGATCAACCAGATCGCCGACCAACTTGTCTCCCAAGATCGGCAGCACATACGCCCAGCGGAGGTCAGCAGGTGACCGAGAGGCAGTACACCGAATTGGCTCCGCCCGTCTCCGTTGAAGGCATCGGAGTCACCGATGTCCTCAGGACGTTCATCACAGTGATCGTCGGTGTCGTAGCGACCATCATGGTCAGCGTTGTCATCGTCGGAGTCGCAGCGGTGGAACCGACCTCACCCGTGATCGACCGCGCCATGAGAGTCTGGGCTCAAGTCATCCTATTTGCCGCCGGGGTCAGTGTCGAAGTGCGCGGAGCCGAAGCCCTCGACCCGGACCTGGCATATGTGATCATCGCGAACCACCGTTCCGCATTCGATATCATGTGCCTCTTCGTGGCGCTTCCGGTGCCGATCCGATTCCTCGCCAAACGCGAACTCTTCTCCATCCCCCTCTTTGGAACCATGCTCCGAAGCGCACGGATGGTGCCCGTCGACCGTTCCGCAGCCGATCACGCCACCATTAACAAGGCCTCCGGCGTCGCTCTCAGCCGGGGCAACTCACTGGTCGTATTCGCAGAAGGCACCAGAACCCCCGCGGAGGAGGCGAAGGCGTTCAAGAAGGGCGGATTCATCATCGCACAGCAACACAGTGCCCCAATCCTGCCCGTCGCCATGGTCGGGACCGGCAACATCCTCGCGCCTCACGGAAAGATCGTCCACAAAGCTGATGTCACCATCGCCATAGCGGATCCGATTCCACCAGAATCGGCAGCGTCCGAGAACGTCGAAGAACTCGTTTCCACCACCCGCACCATCGTTCTGGACAACGAACGCCGCTGGACTCCCGAAGCACGAAACCTGATGTACTGACGTCAAACAAATTGCAACATCCACGCCTCTGCCACGTTGCCCGCTTCGCTACGAAGGCGGCGTCTTGCTTCTGAGCAACGCCAACGCCGTCTCCGGCGTCAAGAGCCTGGAGATGATCTGCACGATGTCGATCCGCTCCATGATGAGATCCATCTCAATGCGCTTAACCAGGGTATCCATATCGATGTGCTCGACCAGGCCATCCATGTCGATGCGCTTAACCAGGGCATCGAGATCGATCTGATCGACCAGGGCATCAACATCGATTCGCTCGATGAGCGCATCGAGATCGATCTGCTCGACGACCGCGTCCATATCGAGGCGCTTAACCAGGGCGTCGAGATCGATCTGATCGACCAGGAGATTGACATCGATCCGTTGAACAAGATCGTCCAGATCGACACGGCCAAGCAGAACGTCCACATCGATTCGCTCAAGAAGAGCATCGAGGTCCACCATGTCGGCCACTGCCCCCGTCGTAGCAGATGTGACCCTGGACAGGAGTCCCGGGTCACGTTTAGGGCGGTCATCGGGCACCTTCGTGGCAGCCAGTAACAGGCCAAGCATGGCAATCGTGTGGGCTGACATGATCAGAACGATACAACGCAAGCTCTGACGCCGACAGTTCCCTGAAACCCAGGTGAGCGCTACAGCTCCAAGTGGTGCCAAATCATCTGAGCACACTCAAGATGCGTGCTACGCCTGTGGAGGCGTACCTTCGCAGTTGGAAACAACGGCATCGATCTGTACCAAGGCACCCAAGGGGATGTCTGAAACGCCAATGGTCGTCTTCGCGGGCAGAGCGCCGTTGAAGAAAGATGCACAAACACTGTTCACAGCATCGATATCCGACACGTCCTTGACCTGGACGTTCAGCTTGACCACGTCGTCGATAGCGTGGTCGACACTCTCCACAATGGCCTTGATATTCGTCAGGCATTGCCCGGCTTGTTCCCTTGCGCCGCCATCTACTACTTCGCGAGTGGTTGGGTCCACGGGGAGTTGACCTGAAATGTGGTTGTAATGAGAGAACGCCACGGTGTGCGAGTATGGCGCCGCCGGCGCGTTCTCCGTATTGCTCGCTTCTATGACGAGCAGACTGGTGTCTTCAGGAAGCTGCGGGGGCGTGCCATCTCCATGTGAAACAACCGTATCAATCTGCACCAAAGCACCCATGGGAAGCGCTGAGGCATTGACCACCGTTCGCGCGGGAACATAATCCGGGAAGAACTCGGCACAGACTTCGCTCACGGCCTCAGTGTCTGACGTATTCGTTAGGAATATGGTGGTCTTGACGACATCGTCCATGGTGTGGTCGATGCTTTCCAGGATCGCCTTGATATTCGTCAAGCACTGACGTGCCTGCTCTCTCGCACCGCCGGCGACGATCTGGCCGGATCCGGGATCGAGCGGCAACTGAGCCGAGATATTGTTGTAGTGAGAAAAGGCGACCGTCTGCGTAGAGAAGGAACTCTCCGGTGCATTCGGCGTGTTTCTCGAAACCTTCACAAGATCCAAGGAATCCTGCGGGGGCGTCCCCTCGCCGTTTGCAACGACCGCGTCAATTTGTAGCAAGGCATCATCCATAGGCAGAGCCGCAACCGCGACATCCGTCCGTGTAGGAAGGGAGTCGTTGAAGAATGACGCATAGACTTCGTTCACGGCTTCAATATCTGAGGTATTCGTTAGGAATATGGTGGTCTTGACGACATCGTCCATGGTGTGGTCGATGCTTTCCAGGATCGCCTTGATATTCGTCAAGCACTGACGTGCCTGCTCTCTCGCACCGCCGGCGACGATCTGGCCGGATCCGGGATCGAGCGGCAACTGAGCCGAGATATTGTTGTAGTGAGAAAAGGCGACCGTCTGCGTAGAGAAGGAACTCTCCGGTGCATTCGGCGTGTTTCTCGAAACCTTCATGATATCGCTACTCATATCGACATATCTCCTACGAAGACGCATTGCTTACAACTGGTCGTCCACCGACTGATGGCGTCACGCGAAGTGGTCTAGTCCAGGGACCGTGACTCTCAGCGGCTCAACCCTCAACGAGTTGAGCCCCGCAGTGGGCCCGATCGCGGCTGATTCCGCTATCTAGGCCTCAGAAAGACATCGTTTCCCCGCCACCCGGCGACACCGCTCGGTTTCCTGATTCAACCGCTCCAACGGATTGTTCGACCAGGTCTCCTGCTGGTGCTTCGCCAGAAACACCGGGAACGCCAGCACGGTCACCTTAGTAGGAAGCCGATTCTGCCGGAGCGAAGACCACTCCCTCGAAGGAGAACAGCGAGGCTGCCCTCGCCGGGACCTGGTGAGTGGTCACGCGTTCGGAACGACTGAGTTCCACGTTCTCCGACCAGGCAAGCGGCTGGATGCGCGCGATTTGCTCCATTTCGTTCTCCAGGCGAGTTCCCGCCGAGAGGCGGAGTATGTCGCCAAATCCCGCGGATTGGGGTGGTCACAGCTGATCCGCAAAGCGGATCGCTGACGCCGACAGCCGTTGAATCGGCGATAAGTTGAGGGAGATCTACCTTGGTCATGGACCCTTGATCGACCTGAACCGGTCCGGGTTCATCGGAGTGGCCTTGCCCCGGTTTCGTGGAGTCGGGATACTTGAATCTGGACCAGTTCGGGCACGTTGCAGGTTCGACTCCGGGGTCTACTGAATGGCGGGTGGCGATGGCGGGTGCTTTGGCGTGCCGGTCCTGGGCTAGTTCGTGGTGTGGATGGCGAGCGGTGATTGCGCTGCGGTTCTGCTCTTCCATACCGCGTCCGTACCGCGAGAGGGTGGGGTGGAACCGGAAACGACGCGAAACGTTGAGAGGCAAGAACCTAGT
>JAOZMA010000097.1:0-5014 GCA_029934555.1 Acidimicrobiia bacterium
ACCTCGACATCTCCGTCACGGCAGCCAAGGTCCGACTCCACCGTGCGCGCAAGTCACTGCGCATCACGTTGTGGAAACACCAGGATGAGGAGGGATCGTGAGCACGCTGTGCACCGTCGTTCGACTGCGTCTCCCAGGCGTGGACTCCGTCGATGACCTCGGGGAACGACTCGCCCGGCATGTCGAGACGTGCCTCACATGTCAGGCAGAGTCCGCCCGCTACCGCACGCTGCGACATCGCCTCGGCGGTCTCGCCGAACAAACGACGACGGCGCCGGCGACTCTGGTGCCATCGGTCGTCATCCGAATCGAGAACCCGGATCTGGAGGAGACGGGAGATCGCCGTGCCGTGGTCCGTCGAGCGGCGATCGCGGTCTCAGCCGCCGCCGGTGCCGCAGTCGCTGCGACAGCCGGAACGATCATCGTGATCGGCCTCCGCCGTGCCCATCAGGCAGCGTGAGGGACCGCCTTCGGCGGTGTATTCGGTAGTCGGTATTCGGTAGTCCGTATCTGGTGGGCACTTGGATCTCCCGCAACTGCGGTTCTCCGGTACGATGGAAGAAACAACGAGGCATTGCGCTTTGCTGCAACGGGTCCATATACTCTCGGCTCGGGCCTCAACCGGCCGGAGGGGTGTAGCTCCAATTGGCAGAGCGCCGGTCTCCAAAACCGGATGTTGTGGGTTCGAGTCCCGCCACCCCTGCCCACTCAGGAGGAGTGCAGTTGAACCGCGAAATGCGTCGCCTTCAGGCGAAAGAGGATGAACGCGCTAAGAAGAAGCGCGCCGACCGCTCACAACCGAAAAAGAAGAAGCGAACAACCGTCTTGCAGTACCTGCGCGAGTCGCGCCAGGAGCTGAAGAAGGTTGCGTGGCCGTCACGCGAGGAGCTCACGACCTACACGGTCGTCGTCTTCGCCGTCACCGCGGTCATGACGCTGTTCATATTCGGACTCGACTGGATGTTCTCAAAGGGCATCCTGTACTTCCTGGAGAACATGACCTGATGAACGAGACGAATCAGGACATCCTCGAAGAAGAGGAAGATGCCGTAGCAGAAGTGGTCGAGGAGAAACCCCTCAGCCCGTACGACCTGCCGGGCGACTGGTATGTGATCCACTCGTACTCCGGGTACGAGAAGAAGGTCAAGGCGAACCTCGAGACTCGCGTCAGATCTATGCACCTCGAAGACAAGATCTTCGAAGTCGAGATCCCGATGGAAGAGGTCATCGAGTACAAGGCCGGCAAGAAGGTCACCGTCCAGCGCAAGAAGTTCCCCGGGTACGTGCTCGTCCGCTTGTACCTCGACGACGACTCGTGGTACGCCGTGCGCAATACTCCGAGTGTTACCGGATTCGTCGGATCTCAAACCAAGCCCACACCGCTGTCTCGCCGTGAAGTCGAGCGCATCCTCGGTGTGGAGAAGGAAGAGGGCAAGAAGGAGAAGCCCACGTTCAAGCCGGCCTGGGAGGTCGGGGAGACCGTCCGGGTGGTCGAGGGCCCCTTCGCCGACTTCAACGGCGTTATCGAAGACATCAACATGGACCAGTCGAGAGTCAGGGTCCTTGTCGACATCTTCGGTCGTGAAACACCGGTCGAACTCAACTTCGACCAAATCGTCAAGTACTAGATCCCGAGCGAGGTTCCCTGATGGGTCGCAAGAAACTAATGACCGTGCTGAAGTTGCAGATCCCCGCCGGCCAGGCGAGTCCCGCGCCGCCGGTCGGTCCCGCCCTCGGCCAGCACGGCGTGAACATCATGGACTTCGTCCAGGCGTACAACCACGCCACGGCGAGTCAGTCCGGGACGATCGTCCCCGTGGAGATCTCGATCTACGATGATCGCAGCTTCACCTTCATCACGAAGACGCCACCGGCGGCCGTCCTCCTCCGTCAGGCCGCGAGGATTGAGAAGGGCTCGCCCGAGCCGCACAAGGAGAAGGTCGGTAGCGTGACTCGCGATCAGGTTCGCGAAATCGCAGAGATCAAGATGCCCGACCTGAACGCCAACGACATCGATGCGGCGATGAGCATCGTCGCAGGAACAGCCCGATCGATGGGAATTGTCGTCGAAGGCTGACGCCTTCGGCGAGTAGTCAGTAATCCGTAATCCGTATTCCGTACCCGTAGACGGTGGAATTGGAAGTTACGGACTACGGACTACGGAGTACGAACTAGGCGGGAGGGGTTATCGCCCCGCTGGCACCGCAAGGAGACGAGACAGTGGCCAAGAGCAAGAATCGCAAGAACATCGATAGCGGATACGACAAGCAGACCTACTACGGGCCGGCGGAGGCTCTGGGGATTGTCCGCAATCTCTCGTTCGCGAAGTTCGACGAGTCGATCGACCTTTCGTTCAGACTAGGTATCGATGCCAGGCAGGCGGATCAGATCGTTCGTGGGACCGTCAGTCTCCCTCACGGAACCGGCAAGGACGTCAAAGTGGTCGTCTTCGCGGAATCCGACCAGGCGCGCGAAGCCGAAGAGGCCGGTGCCGACCTCATCGGCGGCAAAGAGCTCGCCGAGGCCATGCAGTCCGGCAAGCAGTCGCTCGACTTCGACGTCGTGATCGCCGTCCCCGCGATGATGTCCGTTGTCGGAAAGCTCGGACCGGTCCTCGGACCCCGCGGTCTGATGCCGAACCCGAAGAGTGGCACGGTCACCCAGGACGTTGGCAGCACCGTCGCTGCGTTCAAAGCAGGTCGAGTCGAGTATCGCAACGACCGCTACGGCAACGTGCATCTTCCGATCGGCCGGGTCTCCTTCGAGATCGAAGCGCTACTCGAGAATCTGACGGTGGCGTCGGATGAGATCATCCGCTCACGCCCTGCCACGACGAAAGGCAAGTTCGTACTCAGCGCAACGGTGTCCTCGACGATGGGCCCCGGCGTCAAGATCGAGTACGGCCTCCTAGAAGACGTAGTCAAGGAAAGCCGCTAGGCAGCGAACAGCTGACAGCAGACAGCAAGAAGCGCAGCGGTCATATGGACCACGATTCTTCTCGGGCTGTCCGCTGTGGTCTGTCCGCTGTCAGCTGATTCCACAAACCAGTTGCTACCAGGCGTTCTGTCCGCGATACTTCGTTTCACATAGCGGGGGACGCTTGGAGCATCCATCGCGGGAACGGGCCACCACCCTTCCTGCTCTGGACCCCATCCGCCCTGGATCACCCGAGCGGCCGATCCCTACCACGGCCGATCACCAAGGTGGAGACGAGTAGATGGCATCCTGGCCCGCCGTCTGCCCGATTCCTCGAGAGTGGGGTCCTTCCTGGACCCGAGCTCACCGCTATCAGTAAGTGCCCGGCCCTCAGCCGGGTACTTACGCGTTTCAGCTAACAGCGGACAGCTAACAGCGGACAGCCCGACGGACCACGAGCTCTTGCTGTGGGCTGTCAGCTGTGGTCTGTCGGCCGATGTCTGCCGCCTTGCGAATACGGGGAGCGCGCCCCTACGCTCATCACAACACAACTCCAACCTTGGCCCGAGACCGTCGGTAGGTGTAAGTCCGCAATGCGGCGCCGACGTAGGTCGTCCTCCAAAGAGGGCTCCCTGTCTCATGCTGGGAGCCCGTTTCTGTTTTCGGGTCCCGGTCACCTCAAGGACGGGGGCGTGTGGAAGTAAGCCCGTAAAGGAGGACGACGAATGCCACGACCAGAGAAGGTCCAGGCCGTCGCCGACATCAAAGAGCGTATGGAGGGTGCACAAGCCGTGTTCCTCGCCGAGTACGCCGGGCTTTCGGTTCAAGAGCAGCAGACGCTGCGTCGGGAACTGCGTGCCAACGGTGCCGAGTTCAAGGTCGTGAAGATGACCCTCGCCCGCTTGGCCGCCGCCGGATTGGATATCGATGATCTCGATGCACTCCTACTCGGCCCGACCGGTTTGACGTTCGCAGACGGTGATCCCGTCGGTGCCGCCAAAGTGCTGCGCGATTTCGCGAAGGGCCACGAGGTACTCGTCATCAAAGGCGGGCTCCTCGGTCGGGAGTTCCTGACTCCGGAGCGAATCGCCCAACTCGCGGACATCGAACCCCGCGAGGTGCTGCTGGCCAAGATCGCCGGTGCGTTCGAAGCACCGATGGCGAAGATGGCCGGCCTGCTCGCCGCCTTGCCGCGTAACGCAGCGACGGCGATGCAGCAGCTGCTCGAGAAGAAGCAAGAGGCGAGTCCCGAGTCGCCAGTCACCAGTCCCGAGGCCGAAGAGGCTCCGGAAACTGAACAAGTCGACGAGGTGGTCGTCGTTGTGGAGGAGGCCGTCGAAGAGACAGCGTCCGAAGCAGAGGTGGCCGTTGATGAGACCGTTGTCGTTGTGGAGGAGGCCGTCGGAGAGACGGTGCCCGAAGCAGAGGCAGCAGTCGAAACGGAGGCGCCGGAAGTCGACGCTGACGAGCCCGAAGCTGAACCAACCGAGAGCAATGATGAAGCGACGGCTGCTGAAGCATCCGATGAGGATGCCGGTAGCGAGTCCAAAGACACCGATGGTGCGGCCGATGATGCCGCCGAGGAGGAATAGAACATGGCCAAGATGACGAGCGAAGAACTGCTCGCTGTCTTCGAGGAGATGAGTGTCCTCGAGCTGTCCGAGTTCCTCAAGGAATTTGAGGAGAAGTTCGACGTGACTGCAGCGGCCCCCATGGCCATGGCAGCCATGCCGGTCGCAGGTGGCGATGACGCCGCCGAAGAAGAGCAAGATGAGTTCGACGTGGTTCTCGTTGCCGTAGGCGACAAGAAGATCCAGGTGATCAAGGAAGTTCGTAGCCTTACGAGCCTCGGTCTCAAGGAAGCCAAGGCCGTCGTCGATGGAGCCCCGGGCCCCGTCCTCGAAGGTGTCGACAAGGAGACCGCTGAGAAAGCCAAGGAGGCCCTCGAGGCCGCCGGCGGAACAGTGGAACTCAAGTAGTAGATCAGTAGAGCAGTAGCTCAGTAGATCAGCAGGAAGGGGAGTGGCTTTGGCCGCTCCCCTTCCTCGCGTTTCGGGCTCGTAGCTGGCAGCTGGCAGCTATTTCCAAGTCCTTGACG
>JAOZMA010000097.1:5024-7964 GCA_029934555.1 Acidimicrobiia bacterium
CGACAGCCAACAGCCGACAATCCGATCTTTTCTGGCTGTTTGCTGTTTGCTGTCCACTGTTCGCTTCCCAACCCAAGACCTTGACGAGATCGGGCGTTTCGTTGTATGTTGCACTTGCAAATTGAACGTCTCCTCGCGACACTCCCTCGACAGGGATGGGTTAGCTGTGCGTTAGCCTGGGTTTGTGCTAACGTTCGTCGTTCCGAAACCCTGTCTATTGCCCAACCCTGCCCACAGCTCCCGCTGATCGCATCCAAACGAGGAGGATCCTCCCTTGGCCCGTGCGCGCTCGACACGTCTGTCCTTTGCAAAACTGCCCGAAGTCCAACCGCTCCCGGATCTCCTCGCTGTTCAGCGTGAGTCCTTCGAGGGCTTTCTCGAGACTGGTCTGAAGCAGATCTTCGAAGGGGTCTCCCCGATCGAAGACTTCACCGGCAACCTCGCCCTCGAACTGACCGATCATCGCTTCGGCGATCCGACCGAGTCGATCGAAGAGGCGAAGGACCGTGATGCCAACTACTCGAAGCCTCTCTTCGTAACCGCCCGTTTCCTCAACCGAGAGACCGGCGAGATCAAAGAGCAGCAGGTCTTCCTCGGTGACTTCCCCATGATGACCGACAACGGAACGTTCATCATCAACGGAACAGAGCGTGTCGTCGTCAGCCAGCTCGTCCGGAGCCCCGGCGTCTACTTCGACGTCAACATCGATAAGACGTCCGACAAGGATCTCTACTCGGCGAAGGTGATTCCCGGCCGTGGCGCATGGCTCGAATTCGACATTGATAAGAAGGGCACCGTCGGCGTACGGGTCGACCGCAAGCGTCGGCAGTTCGTCACGACGTTCATCCGGGCGCTCGGCCTCGCCGAAAGCGATGAGGACATCCTGGCTCTCTTCGACGGCTCCGACCTGATCAGGGAGACACTCGAGAAGGATCCGACGTCTACGAAGGACGAGGCACTGCTCGACCTCTACCGGAAGCTCCGCCCCGGCGAGCTCACCACGGTGGAGTCGGCCCGTGGACTCATCAACACGCTCTTCAACAACCCGAAGCGCTACGACCTCACCAGGGTCGGCCGCTACAAGTTGAATCAGAAGCTCGGTCAGCCCCAGATCGACATCGAGGCCTACAACCAGGCCGAAGACGGTCTGCTGTCCGATGAGGACATGCTCGATACGATCCGCTATCTCATGGCACTCCACAACGGTGTCGAGGGGTATCACACGGACGACATCGACAACTTCCAGAATCGTCGGATCCGTACCGTCGGCGAACTCATCCAGAATCAGATCAGAGTGGGGCTGAGCCGCCTCGAACGTGTTGTTCGAGAGCGGATGACCACGCAGGATCCCGAGGCGATCACGCCGCAGACGCTGATCAACATCCGGCCGGTGGTCGCATCAATCAAGGAATTCTTCGGCACGAGCCAGCTGAGCCAGTTCATGGACCAGCCGAATCCGCTGGCCAGCCTGACGCACCGCCGCCGTCTCTCGGCGCTCGGACCGGGTGGCCTCTCCCGTGAACGGGCGGGCTTCGAGGTTCGAGACGTCCACCCGTCGCACTACGGACGGATGTGCCCGATCGAGACGCCCGAAGGCCCGAACATTGGCCTCATCGGCTCACTCGCTTCCTATGCGAAGGTGAACCGATTCGGATTCATCGAGACGCCGTACCGACAGGTCAAGGGTGGCAAGGTCACCAAGAAGATCGACTACCTCACCGCTTCGGAGGAGGAGGGACACGTCATCGCCCAGGCGAACGCGCCGCTCAATGACGACAATTCGTTCGCCAACGACCGTGTCCTCGTCCGCAAGACCGGTGGTGAGATCGATTCGGTGAAGCCCGACGAAGTCGACTACATGGACGTCTCACCGAAGCAGCTCGTCTCTGTTTCAACGGGTCTCATTCCTTTCCTCGAGCACGACGACGCGAACCGTGCACTGATGGGATCGAACATGCAGCGCCAGGCAGTTCCGCTCATCACGCCCGATGCGCCGCTCGTTGGAACCGGTCTGGAAGCTCGTGCAGCTGTCGACTCCGGAGACGTCATCATCTCGCCTGTCGACGGCGAGGTCGTCGAAGTGACCGGCGACGAGATCGTCGTCAAGGCCAAGGGTGCCAACAAGAAGTACCGGCTCCCGCTGCTCAAGTTCGAGCGCTCGAACCAGGGCACGTCGATCAATCAGAAGCCGATCGTTGCCGAGGGTGACTCGGTCAAGGTCGGCACCGTTCTCGCAGACGGGCCGTCGACGGAGGACGGCGAGCTTGCGCTTGGTCGCAACCTGCTCGTCGCGTTCATGCCATGGAACGGCTACAACTATGAGGACGCGATCATCCTCTCGCAGCGTCTCGTCAAGGACGACGTGCTCACCTCGATCCATATCGATGAGCACGAGATCGAAGCTCGCGACACGAAGCTGGGCGCCGAGGAGATCACACGTGATATCCCGAACGTCGCAGAAGAAGTGCTCGCGGATCTCGACGATCAGGGCATCATCCGGATCGGCGCAGATGTCGGCCCCGGTGACTACCTCGTCGGCAAGATCACCCCGAAGGGTGAGACCGAGCTGACGCCGGAGGAGCGCCTCCTGCGGGCGATCTTCGGTGAGAAGGCACGCGAAGTTCGCGACGTGTCGCTCAAAGTCCCACACGGAGAGACCGGCAAGGCGATCGCAGTGAAAGAGTTCCGTCGTGACGAGGGCCATGACCTCCCGCCCGGCATGAACGAGCTCGTGCGTGTCTACGTTGCCAAGCAGCGGAAGATCTCAGAGGGCGACAAGCTCGCCGGACGCCACGGCAACAAGGGCGTCATCGCGAAGATCCTCCCTGAAGAGGACATGCCGTTCCTGCCCGATGGCACACCGGTCGACATCATCCTGTCACCGCTTGGTGTTCCGTCCCGCATGAACCTCGGCCAGGTCCTCGAGACCCATCTCGGATT
>JAOZMA010000098.1 GCA_029934555.1 Acidimicrobiia bacterium
CGGCGCCTGAGTCCACTGCCGTCACGGAGAGTGCGGCGTCGTAGAACTCACCGAACCCTGCCGCGATCGCTACGCCTGCGCCGATCGCGAGTGTCACGAGCCCGGCTGCCGAACCGGCGAGGAGATGGAGTTGCATCTGAGCCTCGTCTGTGGTGCGAGCGGCGATCAACCAGTGGGCGAGCCACACTCCGCCCCAAACGAGCATCGCGATGAAAGACATGGTCTCGAAATCTCCATCGGTGAGCAGTTCGCCGATGAACGCGATCGAGAACGACATCACGAAGATGAGCGACCCGATGAGCGCGAAGGTGAGATACCCGATCCATCCGAGCGAGCGGCTCTCTGTCGGCGTCGTCTTCAGAAGCCGGCGCGTGTAGAGGGCGAGTCCGCCGAAGACGGGGAGTCCGACGACGAGGAACGCGATCGAGCGGGCGATCGCAGACGTGTCCCTGGTAACCGTGGACCCGGTCGATGCCACGGCATCGACAATTCCGATGAGGCCGAACGCAGCGACGATCAGCATCACGAGCATGATCGTGTACTGGAAGAAGCGCCGGATCGAGAGCCCCGAGCCTTCAGTCGACGACGATCCCTTCTTCGCGACGAGCTTCACCACGAAGATGATGATTCCGACGAAGACTGCCAGTGGGACGAGAGACATGAGGATCGCGACTACATCTTCCATGATTCATCCTCCTTTCAACAGACCAGGTTGACTGGCCACGGAATGCTGGAGATCACCCAGGCCTCATTGCTTCGAGTCATGATGAGAGTCTCGTCGAATGTGTTCGAGCCTCCGCCGAACGGGTCGTCTCCCCACGTTTCGGTGATCACGACGTCGACTCTGGCGTCGTCCCCGTCGATCTCGGTCTTCTCGATCACGACACGGACGCTGTCCGGCGCGAAATGGCTGAGTTCGTATGTCGAGCAATTGGCAATGAGATCCTCGTCGATGTAGGAGAGCGCCAGATCCTCGTCTCCGTCGAGAATCGCCTGGTAGTACGCCTGGGCAGTTCCCTCCGGCGTTCCGGGGTCGAGCTCTTGCGGTGGCTGGACGGCAACCACGATGGCGACTGCGATCAGGACGACGGCGACGCCGCCGATGACGATCAGGGCAATGCGGCTGTGTCGATCCATGCTCATACCTACATCGTCCGCCTGCTGCCGGGAATTGTCCATAGGGAACTGCCCCGACGGTCGGGTTGCCGATCCTCTCATCTTGGATGTTCTCGGGATCGTTCGTGTGCAGATTCACAAAGAGTGTGAACGTAGGCACAACCGATCGAGGGATGCAGAGTTCGCGGTCAGTCGATGACACCGAGCTCAGTGATCCAGGCCGGGTAGCCGCAACTCTCTTCCGCTGTGAATGACAGGTCGGCGGGGAGGGGTGTTTCATCCAACAGTCCCTCAATCCCGGCCAGAAGCGCACTCTCTCGCGTATGAGCGGGGCCGATCGTTTCGAAGCACAGGGTCCACGCCCGGTGCTCTCCGACGTTGATGTCGGCAAGTTCAACCTCGCAACCGATCTGGACGCCTCGCTCGGTCGTCGCATCCTCGAGCATGTACCGACGGGTCGTGATGTCCTTGGTGATCGAGACACAACGCCGATCTGTTGCCGTCGCGCCGTCCAGGAGTCTGCTGACTTTCACCCAGTCCTCGAGGCAGCCGACCAGTCCGGGTGCGAGTTCGATTCCGGTTTCCTGAGAAATCAAACGCTTCATGTCAACGGATTCCGAGCTTCGCTGCTTGACTCCGGCGCCGTCCCGGGCTGACGCGAGGTCGTAGCGGTCGGTTCGCCGCTCGTGTACTCCCAGGTGCCCGGAATCGGTGAACCACTCCAGAACGCTTGCAGGAATCGGGCCATGGCGGAACCAGCGGATCTCACGCGTCAGGAGGATGATCGGTGTCGACGGGAATCGTCTTGTCGTGATACGAGTCCTACCCCCTGGGAGCGCGGGGCGATGCTAGAGGGGACATCCGACAGCGTCCACCAGGATCGTTGACCTGGGGCATGTTGGACGTGATCACTTCCGCTCCTCGTCCACCGGTGGGAGGGCGTCGAGATCCTCGCGGACCCTGCGTCGCTCCCAGAGATATCCGATGACGGCGCCGGCGATGACCCCGACCGGCAAGATCCAGACGACGCGGGTGACGGCAGCAACGTTGGCTCCGACCGCCAGGCCAGCGAACGCCCCGACTTTGAGGTCGTTGAGCGCGTCGTAGGCTGTCGACCGGAGGGAGTTGGGACGGTCGGTTCTTGCCCACTGCAGCCCCATCGTCCGGCGAACGGAAGGCCGTTCACGGTGCCGAACGGCCCATCCGCTTGCCGTACGGCACGTAAGGGCCGATTGGCAGGCATCGAAGGGCCGAAACTCCCTAGCGGTGTACACGTGGGCGGGGGACACTCGTTCGTGTGATGAACGCTATGGCGACGCGCGTGTTCACCCGAAGTGATGGGGACTGCCCGGAATTGGGAGAACGCACCGCACCAACAGGAGGCAGGCGGGTATGTCGGAACGAGTAACTCCCCGAGGATTCGTTGTGCTCGGGGCCGTGCTGATACAGCTCTGCCTCGGTGCCATCTACGCCTGGTCGGTCTTCACGCCCGGACTGAAGGACGCCGGATGGTCGAACACCCAGACGCAGATCGTCTTCGCCGTGGGCCTCGCGACGTTCGCGCTGGTTATGGTTTTCGCCGGCCGCAACCTCGCCAAGTTTGGACCCCGGGCACTCGCAATGGCCGGCGGTATCACACTCGGCATCGGCTACATGGTCGCCTCGATAGGCGGAGGAACGAACTTCTGGACGGTGCTGCTGGGCGTCGGGTTGATCGGTGGCGCCGGCATCGGCCTCGCCTACGTGGTGCCGATTGCCGTTGGCATGCGTTGGTTCCCCGATCACAAGGGAATGATCACCGGACTCGCTGTCGCCGGGTTCGGATTCGGAGCAATGGGGTGGGTCAAGATCGCAGGATCCTGGGGCAACCTGATAGACAACACGAGCCTCGGAACCACCTTCTTCATCTACGGCATCGCATTCGCCGTCCTCGTGCTCATCGGGTCCATCTGGATGGTGATGCCTCCTGCGGGTTGGCTCCCGGAAGGGTTCACGCCTCCCGAGGCGGCGGGCGCAGGGAGCACCAACTTCACACCCCGCGAGATGCTCCGCTCACCCCAATTCCACTTGATCTCGTTGACGTTCGCGGTCAGCGCCGGAGCCGGTCTGATGGCCATCGGTCTCATGAAGCTCTATCCGGTCGAGGCTCTCACTGAGGCTGGCGTTGGGGATGTCCAGGCCGACGCGATCGCCGGAACAGCGATGGCGGTGTTCTTCAGCCTGGCAAATGGAATCGGACGGATCGCGTGGGGAACGATGAGCGACAAGCTCGGGCGGAAACGATCGGTCGTGATCATGACGGCCAGCCAGGCTGTGTTCCTGCTCGCATTCATCCCGATGGCCGGTGGCGAGTACACGCTGTACCTCGCTGCGGCCCTGATCGGCTTCAACTTCGGTGGCAACTTCGCCCTGTTCCCAGCTCTCACCGCAGACGAGTTCGGGGACACCGCCGTCGGGCAGAACTATCCGTGGGTGTTCCTTGCTTATGGCGCAGGCGGGATCATCTTCCCGATCCTCGGCGGTGCACTGGGCGACACGGGGAACTTCCCCCTGGCATTCGCGATCTGCGCAGGTGCGTGCGCCGTGGGTGCCGTTGCAACGGCCCTCGTGTATCCGCCGAGTCTCGATGAGGCATCGAAGCCGTTCAGTGTGCATGGCTTCATGCACAACGCCCATCTGACCGACCACGCATAACGAAGCGGGCATCCCGCCTCGACAATCGAAGAGAGGGGCCGGACCACACCCGGTCCCTCTCTCTTGTTCGTTCGGAGGCCGGGAGCGCAGGAACAGGAGTGATCAGGCTGGCCGGAGCACGGCGAGGTATGCGGGGTCGGGATCGCCGACATCCGCGAGACGCCACCCGGCTACCGAGGAAATAGCTGCGAGCTCGTCCGGGGACATCAACAGCCAGTCGAACCAGTTTCCGGCGAGGGCCCGATAGCGGACGCGGAGCCTGAGCTGGCCGGGGAGACGTCCTCTCTCACGGTTCCGCTGGTGGTAGGCCAGATGAACGGGATCTGCGGTGCGATACGTATCGAGACATACCCCAACGACGGATCCACCCGGACGGAGCAGGCGGCGCAGAGTGTTGAGCATGGTTCCGGCTTGTTTCGCAGAACCGAGGAGGCTCAGGTTGTTGCCCATGAGAATGACAGAGTCGAAGAGCGGCGGATCCGTGTCTGCGAGTTCCTCGATGGGGCCGAGGAACGTCTGTCTCACACCCCGGCGGCGACACACGTCGACGGCACCCGGGGAGGTGTCGAGGGCCACGGGTTCATGGCCCCGGGACTGAAGTGCGAGCGAGAACCGGCCGGCGCCGGCACCGACGTCGAGGATGCGACCTCCGACGAGATCGAGGGCGTCGACGTCGGCATCGGGCCATGCGTTCGACCATGCACCCGGCTCGAGGAAGTAGACGGACCCATCCATGGCATCGACGAAGCCATCATCCCGTTCGACGATGTGAGTGCCGGGTTGTCCGGCGAGGGTGTCGAGCAGTGCCGCCCCAAACGCATCGCCGGTCTTGGGCTTCACCGATGGTGTTCCATGGGTCAACTCTACCGAAAGGCGTCCTGCCGAAGCTACGGCCTCGAGCCTCTGGATCCGTCGTATTGAGGTATCAATCCAGGCCGAGAACCGTCAGCAGCGCCGCGTCCACTCCCCATTGCTCTTCCGGTGTGATGTGACCGGCCAGACGCCCAAGTCGCCCCACATCAACCGCGCCGACCTGTTCGACGAGCACACGGGTGGGTGTGGCATCGATCTCGATCTCGGGTCGGAAGGATGCGGGTCGGGCACTGGTGGATGTCGGTGCAAGCAAGACCACCGAGCGAGGGAGGAATGCGTCGGATTGCACGATGACGCCGTATCTCGGGCCGTGTTGCTCATGGCCGGTTCCCTTGGGGAGTCGCAGAGCGAAGACGTCACCCCGGCGCACGGAGGCTCTCCATGAGATCTGCGACTGCGAGCATCTCGGCACGATCCTCAGCATCCGACTCCAGCACGGCGACTTCGGCGGCGAGGGCCTGCTTGTCGTTCAACCGGGTCGCGGTATCAATCAGCGCCGTCCTGATGGCCTCGGAGCGGGTCATACCCGTGGCCTCCATCATGCGGAGAGCGCGGAGAGCCGCTTCGTCGAGTCGTACGGATATCGCTTGGGTCATACAAGCAATGTATCACGAATTGTCATACAAGGGAGTGTATGTGTCTACCGCTTGATCTGCAGCGCAATCACGGCGAGAAGGTTCTCGGGATCGTCGGTTCCGATCCGGAAGACGTCACCCGAAGAGAGTTCCACCTCAACGGCGTCGAGGCCCCACACGTTGTACATCCACCCGTTGGTGATCTTGCGGATTCCCCATCCCTGTATCCACGTGTTGCGCACCTGGCGAACGGCTGTGACGTCTGCGAGTTCGATCACCCGATGAGGGCGACCGAAGCCGAACGCCACGACGATCCGCCCGTTGCTCACCGTCGCCTCCAGTCGACTGAAAAGGAGGACGATGGCGAGCAAGGCGACCGTGAACACGATCAGCATGGCCGTGATGGCAGCGGTTGTCTCCTCGTCGGCCGTCGTCATCGGGATGACCACAGCGAACAAGAGAAAGGTAGGTATCGCTGTGTATCCCCACTGTGTGTGCTGGTACTCCACCAACTGAGTATCCCACCGTTCTTGCGTAACTATGGGAAGCCGGCTTCCTCCACTATCTACGCAAGAACGGATCGTCGGTCGACCGGCGAGCGATCAGAAAGGCCAGAAGACCGGGATCAGAACCAGGCTGACCACGAGGAAGAGGGCGAGCAACGGAGCACCGACCTTCGCGTAGTCGGTGAATCGGTAGCCGCCCGGTGCCATCACCATCAGGTTCGGGGCCGTGCCGATCGGAGTGAGGAAAGCCGACGATGCTCCAACGGCGAGCCCCATCATCAAGGGATGAGGACTCACGCCGAGGCCGCTCGCAGCACCCAGGGCGATCGGCACCATCAGCACTGCAGCCGCCGTGTTGCTGATCACCTGGCTGAATGCGGTTGTGACGAGGAAGATCCCGGCGAGGAGCGGGATGGGTCCCATCGCTCCGAGCGTGTCGACCAATCCGTCTGCGATGAGCTGAGCTCCGCCGGTGCTCTCGAGCGCAACCGCCATCGGGATCATCGCAGCGATCAAGATCACCGTAGACCAGGAGATCGCCCGGTATGCCTGGGTCCTCGTCAGACACCCGGTCAGCAACATCGCTCCGGCGGCGAGCATCGATGCGATTACGACAGGTACCACGCCCGTCACCATCAGTGTCACCATCGCCACGAGGATGCCGATCGACACCCACGACTTGGCGTTCAACTCCGTGACCTGGGAGGCGATCTCCTCGGGTTGGCCGACCACGACGAAGTTGCGCTGCTCATCGGCGATCGTCCGGATCGCCTTCCACGTGCCACGGACGAGAAGAGCGTCTCCGAATCTGAGCGGCTCTGTGGTGGGGATCACACGGTCTCCTCGCCGGAGACCGAGGATCACGACACCGAAGGTTCTGCCGACGGCGCCATCGGATACGACCTTGCCGACGTACGAGGAACGCGGTGTGAGCAGTACCTCTGCGATGCCGATCTCCTGGGAGAGCAGCTCCCCGAGTTCCTGGCCGGCATCGTCGATAGGCATCACGCCGAGATGCATGGCCACCTCGAGGTCACGGGCCTGGGCGGGGGTGCCGCTGACGATGAGGATGTCGTTGTAGTTGATCGTCTGGTCGGGGTCGGGGAGCGCCGGCGGCTCAGCCGTCATGGCTTCCATTCGGTTCCTGACCGGAGCGGGGAGCGTCTGTTCGAGCAGGTTCGGTTCCCCGGGATGGGGCACGATCTGGAGAACAGAGATGCCGAAGCGCCGTCCGAGGTCCGATCCCCGCAGCGATGACCCGACGAGGGGCGAAGGCTTGCGGACCCGCATGCGATACAGATCTCCGTCGAGGGAGTACAGCTCGGCGAGTTCGTCCATCTCCTCGTCGAGCACGGGCGGAGCGTCCCCTGAGCGTCGGGTCGGAAGAAGGCGCCGCCCGATGGTTGCCATGTAGACCACGCCAACGATGAGGAGCGGGATGCCGATCAGAGCGAACTCGAAGAAACCGAATGGTCGGAAGCCCGCGGCACTGAGAGCGTCGGTCACGACGATGTTGGGCGGTGTCCCTGTCAACGTCAGGAGCCCGCCTGCGTTTGCGGCGAACGCGACCGGGATCAGATAGGCCGAAGGAACCTTGCGAACACCCCACGACGCCAGCACGACCGCCGGCATCAACGTCGCGACCGTCCCGGTGTTCGAGATGAACCCTGAGAGGATCGCCGTGGCGGCCATCGACAGCACGAGCAGTCGCACGGCATTGCCTCGGGCAGCGCCGATCAGCTTGTCTCCGAAGTAGGCGGTCGCACCGGTCCGGCTGAGGCCCTCCCCGACGATGAAGAGCGAGGCGATCAGCACCACGGTCGCGTTGGCGAAGCCGGAGAACGCCTCGCCGAGGTCGATGACGCCGAACAGATAGAGCGCCAGTAGCGACCCGACGGCGACGATGTCCGGGTGCCACCGGCCCCAGATGAACAGCACGATCGTCACCCCGAGAATGAGGAACGTGATGGTCATGTCACTCATGTGTCGATCGCTCCTCCGTGTCGGCCCAATGATTACCCACCCCGCCAACCTACATCGCGTACCCAGGGTTGCAGTCCCCGCCGGCGGCGCACCCAGCCCGCGGAATGGGGAGGCCGGCTGTGATCGTTCATTCTGTGGGCTCACTGCGCCGTATACGGGGACGCGAACCCTGGGTTGCAGTCCCCGCCGGCGGCGCACCCAGCCCGC
>JAOZMA010000099.1 GCA_029934555.1 Acidimicrobiia bacterium
CGGATGGTCTCCGATCGGTCCGGAGTGCGCCGATGAGATGGGCTACGCCCTTGGTGAGCTGCACTCCGCAATCCGGACAGGTCTCGACAGTGAAGTGACGTGGGTCGACGTTGAAGACCTCACCGTCTCAACGCAGATGTGGGCCGGTTGGCCGCACCCGAACCCCGAAGGCCACCGGGCGATCGGCCTGGCAGTAGCCGAGGCGATCGTGGGCTGAGAGGGCTGCCAGCTGCGAGCTGCCAGCCACGAGCAAGACGCTCTGGATTCAGATACGGAATACGGGCTACGGAATACTGAATACATTCGATCGCGAAGCGATCGAATCCGAGCCGGGGACGGGATTCGAACCCACGACCTACGCATTACGAGTGCGTTGCTCTACCGGACTGAGCTACCCCGGCGGGGGAGCGGGAATGGTAGTGACCCTCCGCTCGTTGCGGCACCTGCATAGGATGACGGTGAATCACCGAGGAGACGTGTGGCGGATCAAGCGAACTTCGAGCGCGACGCGATGCAGTATGCACCGCAGCTGTACTCAGCAGCCTTGCGCATGACGCGGAGTCCTGCCGACGCCGAGGACGTGGTCCAGGAGACGTTCCTCAAGGCGTACCGGGCCTACGACTCGTACACCGAGGGAACGAACCTAAAGGCATGGCTCTATCGGATCCTGACGAACACCTACATCAACAAGTACCGCAAGGCGCAACGTCGCCCCTCCGAGGTTGAACTCGGCGAACTGCAGGATCTCTACCTCTACAAGCGTCTCGGCGAATCCTCGGGAGCGTCGCAGAGCGCAGAGGCCGACATGCTGGACGAGTTCGTCGATACCGACGTGATCGAGGCCCTCGAATCGCTTCCCGAGACCTTCCGGTTCCCGGTGCTGCTTGCCGACGTTGACGGCTTCTCGTACAAGGAAATCGCAGAGATGCTCGATATTCCGATCGGCACCGTCATGTCCCGTCTCCATCGGGGAAGAAAAGCGCTCCAGAAGAAGTTGTGGGATGTGGCACAGGAGCACGGCATCACAGGGAAAGAATCATGAGCGGTTGCGATCACGCCGTCGAGTACGTCTATCAGTACCTGGACGATGAGATCTCGTTCTACAGGAAGTCGCGTATCCGCATGCACCTGCGCTACTGCTCCAACTGCACGGACGCGTACGAATTCGAGTACAAACTCAAGGGCGTGATCCGTGATCGTGGAAGATCTGACCCTCCGCCGGAACTTTTTGACACCCTCAGAGCGTTAATAGAAGAGGAACGACAAAGAGACGAGCCGGGGACCTGATTCCTTCCGGCTCGACTGGAGGGAATCCACAATGAACGACAACGTCATGAGAGGTCGGCGACTCGACGGCGGATCTCGCGCTCCGAAGACCTATTCGACGGAGCGCTTGTGCGCCAGCACCGGCTGTGACACGAAGCTTTCCCGGTACAACCGCCGCGAGTTTTGCTTCGCCCACGCCCCGGTCAAGTACCCCCGCCTTCGCGGGAGGATCGTCAGCACCGAAGCCTGACTCTCGCCAAAGATCGATCGTTGAAGCGCCCCTTCGAGGGCGCTTCAACGCGTGCGGCCCGAGTTCGTAGTTCGTAGTTCGTAATCCGTAGTCCGTAATCCGTAGTCCGTAATCCGTACTCCGTAATCCGTACTCCGTACTCCGTATTCGGTATTCGGTTGTCGGTCAGGTCTTCCTGTCGCCTGTCGCCTGTCGCCTCACAGTTCACAGCCGACAGCCGACAGCCAGAGGGCAGGCTCGGTGGTCTTGCTGTTGGCTGGTAGCTGGTAGCTCATCGCTCTCCCAATCTTTCTGTCCTCCGGCCCTACGACGGTTCTACGGGGGGCGGCAGACTCGTTTGGAATCAGACGCGATCGAGGGGAGAGTCCGTGGAGGATCTGGCGCTGTTGCTCGCGCGCTGGCAGTTCGGCATCGTGACGGTGTACCACTGGTTGTTCGTGCCGATCACGCTCGGCATCACATGGATGGTCGCCATCATGGAGACCACATGGCTGTACACGAAGAATCCGGTGTACCTGCGGATGACGAAGTTCTGGGGCAAGTTGATGCTCATCAACTTCGCGATCGGTGTCGTCACCGGGATCGTCCAGGAGTTCCAGTTCGGTATGAACTGGTCGACGTACTCTCGCTTCGTTGGAGACATCTTCGGTGCACCACTCGCCATCGAGGCGCTCCTCGCCTTCTTCATCGAGTCGACGTTCCTCGGTCTCTGGATCTTCGGATGGAAGAAACTCAGACCGACCGTGCATGCGATCACGATCTGGTTGGTGGCGTTCGGGACGATGGCATCGGCGTTCTGGATCCTCGTTGCCGGCTCCTGGATGCAGTACCCGGTGGGTTACGTCCTGAATCCCGAAACGGGTCGGGCCGAGATGGACAACTTCCTCGAGATCATCACGAGCAAGATGCTCTGGGCACAGTTCCCGCACACGATCTTCGTCGGCTTCGCTACGGCCGGTTCGTTGATGCTCGGAGTGTCGGCATGGCACCTGATGAAGAAGCAGCATCTGGAGGTCATGCGCAAGTCGGCGGCCTTCGCCAGCGTGGCGCTCCTCATCGGATCGCTCGGTGTGGCGCTCACCGGCCACTGGCTCGGTCAGGTCATGGTCGAGGTGCAACCGATGAAGATGGCGGCCGCAGAGGCGCTCTGGGAAGACGAGCAGCCCGCATCGTTCTCGTTGTTCGCAGTCGGTGACAAGGAGAACAACCGCAACGCCGTCAACGTGGTGATTCCCAGCGGTTTGAGTCTTCTGTCCTGCAACAACCTCGACTGCGAGGTCAGGGGCATCAACTCGCTCCAGGCTGAGATGGTCGAGAACCACGGGCCGGGGGACTACATCCCCAATCTGTTCGTCACGTACTGGGGGTTCCGGGCCATGGTCGGCGCCGGGTCGTTGATGATCCTCATCGGCGCCCTCGGCGTGTGGTTCTATCTGAGAGGGACACTGGCCAAACACCGGTGGTTCCTCTTGCTGGCTCTCTGGGGCGGGATCGCCGCAGGCTTCGTGGGGAACGCCACCGGCTGGATCTTCACCGAGTTGGGCCGTCAACCGTGGGTCGTCTACGAGGTGCTCCTAACGAGGGGAACGAACTCGCCGACGGTTCCGGCGTTATGGGTTTGGATATCCCTCATCGGATTCTCCGTGCTCTACGCCATCCTCGCGGTCCCCGCCGTGTACCTGTTCGTCAAGTTCGCCAAGGCCGGACCCGGTGAAGAGACCAGCAACGCCGACGTCGCAGCGTCGATGGTCTATTAGGGAGGATGACCATGGATCAAGGAATATTGAACCTGGAAACCCTGTGGTTCGTTCTCATCGCCGTGCTCTGGACGGGCTTCTTCTTCCTCGAGGGATTCGACTTCGGTGTCGGCATTCTGCTCCCGTTCATCGGCAAGGATGACGATGAACGACGGGTCGTGATCAACACCATCGGACCCACGTGGGACGGGAACGAGGTGTGGCTGCTCACGGCCGGAGGTGCGATGTTCGCAGCGTTCCCCATCTGGTACGCAACGATGTTCAGCGGCTTCTATCTAGCGCTGTTCCTCATACTCATAGGGCTCATCGTGAGAGGGGTCGCGTTCGAATACCGGAGCAAGAGCCCGTCATCGGAATGGCGGAGGACATGGGACGGGGCGATATTCGTCGGGAGTGTCTTGCCGGCGTTCCTCTTCGGGGTTGCATTCGGGAACCTCGTGCGTGGTGTCCAGATCGACGCTGCCGGTGAGTACGTCGGGGGCTTCTGGGCCCTCCTTAATCCGTACTCGCTCCTCATGGGGGTTGCGTCACTCATCCTGTTCACGCTTCATGGAGCGCTCTTCCTCTCGCTGAAGTCGAAGGGGGTCGTTTGCGACCGCGCCATGGAGGTGGCGAGACCGCTGTCGATCGCCACCGCTGGTGTCCTCGCACTGGCGATGGTCTGGTCATACGTCCAGACCGACAGCGGCGTCGTTCCCGGCCTGCTACCGATTGCCGCAGTGGCGCTCCTCGGTGTCGTGATCTGGCTCACCTATGCGAAGCTGTTCGCCTGGGCGTTCGTGTTCACCGGCCTGACGATCGTCACCGTGGTCGCTGCGATCTTCATCGGCATGTATCCGAACGTGATGACGTCGACGATCGACCCGGCGTACAGCCTGACGGTCTTCAACGCATCATCGACAACGATGACGCTTCAGATCATGTCGATCGTGGCCCTCATATTCGTTCCGATCGTGCTTGTGTACCAGTCATGGTCCTACTGGGTGTTCCGCAAGCGTGTCGGTCCTGAGGATGTCAGGACGCCAGCGCATTGACGAGCATGCAACGGGGACGGATCGCACGAAGCCGATCGACCGGCGCCTCTTCGGGATAACCGAAGGGGTACGCCGGTATCTGGGGGTGACGATCGCTCTCGGACTCGTATCTGCGATTGTCGTGATCGGCGGGGCGGCGATCCTCGCGGGGCTCGTCAACAGGATCTTCCTCGACGGAGTCGCACCGACCGATCTCATCGGTGGGCTCGCCATTCTCGGATCCATCTACGTTGCCCGCGCCTTCCTCGAATGGGGTCGTTCTGTTGCTGCCCATCGGTCGGCCGCCGATGTGAAACGGACACTGCGTGATCAGGTCATGAGAGCCGTTCTTCTCCAGACGACACAGGGGCGTGTTGCGGGCAGCGGCGATCTTGCAGTGACGGCAACCACCGGACTCGATTCTCTCGACGCCTACTTCTCGAGGTATCTCCCGCAACTCGTCCTCGGAGCCCTGATTCCACTGCTCGCGATCGCGTGGATCGTGACGGTCGACCCGCTCACCGCCGTGATCATTCTGTTCACGGTGCCACTCATCCCCGTGTTCATGATCCTCATCGGCAACTACGCCGACCGGGCGACGCAGTCACGATGGAGAACGATGCGAAAGCTTGGAGATGGCCTCGTCGAGACGCTGCGCGGGCTGATGACCCTCCAGGTGTACGGGGCAGGGGAGGGGCGGCTCGATCGGGTGAGGCGGCTCTCCGACGAGTATCGAAAGCAGACGATGGCAACACTTCGAATCGCCTTCCTCTCAGCGTTCGTACTCGAACTCGTTGCAACGATCTCCACGGCCGTCGTTGCCGTGGCCGTTGGGCTCCGCGTCGTCAGTGGAAGTCTGGACTTCGAACCGGCGTTCGCGATCCTCATCCTCGCTCCGGAGGTGTATGCGCCACTCCGGAAGGCCGGATCAGAGTTCCACGCGGCCATGGACGGCATGGAGGCAGCCCGGTCCGCGTTCGACGTTATCGAAGCATCACCCCCGGTGGAAGAACGGACCACGATCCGGCCCGATCCAACCCCAGGGACACCGTTCATCGAATTTGCCTCGGTTACCTACCAGTACCCGACATCGGAGACAGAGGAGACCGCGGTCGTCCTCGACAACGTCGATCTCCGCGTGGAGCGGGGTGAGCGTCTCGCGGTCGTCGGACCCTCCGGGGCCGGAAAGTCGACGCTCATCCGACTGATCCTCGGATTCGGCACCCCGACTGTCGGGTCGTTCAGAGTTGCGGGGGTCCCGATCGACCGGCTTGACCTCAAGGCGTGGCGAGCGAGGATCGGATGGGTGAGACAGGATCCGTTCCTGATCGCAGGGACGGTGTTGGATAACGTACGGCTCGGCAGCCCCGACGCAGATCGGGCTGGTGTTGTCAATGCGCTGGAGGTGGTCGGAGCCATCGATCTGATTCCGAGGATCGACGAAACTATCGGCGAGCGCGGAATCGGCTTGAGCCACGGCCAGCGTCGCATGGTGACCCTTGCCAGGGCCCTTCTGCGCGACCCTGAGCTGCTCCTTCTCGACGAACCCACCGCCGGGATCGACAGTGAGACTCAACTCGTGATCGCCCGATCGTTCGACCGCATCGCCGAGGGTCGCACGGTGCTGACGGTGGCTCATCAACGGGTGCTGGTGGATGTGGCCGACCGTGTGGTCGTCATCGATCACGGTCGCATCGTCACTCCGGTTGAAGGAGGCCTCCGATGAGAGGATTCCTGCGGCTCCTGAACTCCCTCGCTGCACACCCCGGCCGTTTGGTCGCATCGATCGCAGCAGGTGCCGCCACGGTCGGTTCATCCATCGGACTGCTTACGACATCGGCGTATCTCATCTCGGAGGCAGCACTCCATCCGCCGATCCTTGATCTCACGGTTGCGATCGTCGGCGTTCGGTTCTTTGGAATCTCACGCGCCGTGTTCCGCTATCTCGAACGCATCGTGTCGCATGACCTGAGCTTGCGGCTTCTCGCCGATCTCCGAACTCGACTCGTTCGGGCCATCCACCGGCTGGGCCCTGCAGGCGTCGCATCGTTCCGTGCCGGCGATCTCGTCGGGCGGGTGATCGACGACGTCGACGAGATCCAGCACGTCTTCGTCCGCGTCGCCGCCCCACCACTCGTAGCGATCGTCATCGCCCTGGTCACAGCCCTGTTCGCCCTGATCTGGCTCCCTGTCTCCACGGTCACGATTCTCGTCCCCTTCCTGATCGCGGCGATCTTCGTTCCGTGGATCACGCGCTGGGCGGGTGCCAAAGCAGGTCGCGGCGTCGCGGATCAACGTGGGCGAATGATCGGACAGACGGTTGAGATCATCGAGGGGGCCCCGGTGATCGTCGCTCTCGGTGAGGAAGATCGACTCCTTGCTGTTGCGATGGAGTCGGCCGACCGGGTCGCTGCGGCAGAACGCCGAACAGCGTGGCTCCACGGATTCGGTGACGCAGCGATCCTCGTTCTCGTGGGCGTCGCTCTTGTCGGAACGCTGTGGGTGTCGGCAGTTGCCGTCGAGGCGGGGACGCTCGATGGAGTCATGGTTGCCGTACTCGTGATGCTGGCGATCACGCCATTCGAAGCAGTTGCCCCGCTCCCCGGAGCGTTCGAGCGACTCGGCCGCTCTCTCGGTGCGGCCGATCGACTCTTCGAGGTGATCGACGCCGAGTCTCCCACCGCTCCGCCCGGGTCACCGAGAGCGATCCCCGATGACACGACGTTGAGAGTCGAGGGTGCCGTTGTCACCACAGACACGGGTCGCCGGATCCTCGGACCTATCGACCTCTCGATCGGTCCAACGCAGAGGATCGGCATCATCGGTGAGACCGGTGCAGGCAAGACGACGCTCGCTCACGTTCTCTGCCGATTCCGGGATCCCGATGGCGGCACGGTCTCTGTGGGTGACGTTGACCTCGCCGATGTCGCACGCGATGATCTCAGGGCATTCGTTGGCTACGAAGACGATCGATCATTCCTCTTCCGGGGATCGATCCTCGGCAACGTGCGGATCAGCGATTCCGACGTGTCCGAGGACGAGGTTCGAGCCGTGATCGACCGAGTGGGATTGGGGCCGTGGATCGACGCCCTCCCGGACGGTCTCCAGACCGATGTCGGTGAGGGTGGGGAGGCGGTCTCCGGTGGGCAGCGCCGCCGCCTGGCGCTCGCCCGTGCCCTCCTCGTCGAGTTCCCCGTGTTGATCCTCGACGAGCCGATCTCCGGTCTCGATCCGGTGACGGCCGAGGCGGTGATGGACGATCTCCTGAACTCCACCGATGACCGTGCGTTGATCCTGATCACCCATCGGCCCGTGGGACTCGACCGCATGGACGAGATCATCGTCCTCGAAGACGGAGTGATCGTCGACCGGGGAACACACGAAGACCTCCTGGAACGATCTACCCGGTACCAGGGGATGTGGGGGTTGGTAGCAAGCATGTAGGGGACAGGGGACAGGGGACAGGGGACT